>CAZJMO010000028.1:0-16656 GCA_964547085.1 uncultured Fibrobacteraceae bacterium
CCAGCTGCGGAGACTTGCCTGCGCCTGTTAGCGCAGCTATTCCTCCTCGCCCTGGGCGTCGATCACGGTGTGTTGGTCCATGGGCACGGCCTTCATGCCGCAGCCGCCGTCGCAGTCGTGGGTGGCCATCTGGACGGCAGCGTCGGTCGCGGCCTCGGTCGCGGTTTCGGCCGTCGCTTCGGCCGCGGGCGCCGCTTTCTGCGCGTCGTCGTCGCCGCCGCCGCAACCGGCCAGCAGCAGAGCCGTGGCGCACATCAGCGCCAGCATCAGGGTCCGCCATGCGTTCGTGGTCATGAGCAGCCTCCTTGGATGGGATGATCGACTGACAGTAGCACGGTATAAGCAGAGTGCAAGAATCTAGTATAGGGTCTGTGCTAAAAGCCCCGGTCCGTCGATGTGGCCCGGGGCTTCGTTCTGAATGGTCGTTTCCTACAACGACAGATGCAGGTACGTCTGGATCTCCCACTCCTCGCCGTTGTCGTAACCCGGCAGCCGGTCCCCGCCCGTGGGGCTGTACCGCGCCGAGTTCTCGTCCAGCGAACGCCACTTGGCGCGCAGGCCGAGGCGGGTCTGCGTATAGTCGAACCATCGCGGCGATCCCAGCGAGTACGACACGTCACCCATGAGCTGCAGCGGGTAGGTCAGGTTGAAGTCGTGGTGGTAGTCGTAGGGACCCCAGTCGTTGATCTTCACGTGGGTCGCGAAGGCCAGCGACCCGTGGGTCACGCGTGCGTCGACGCCCCAGCGGTGGATCACGCGGTTGAGCGTCTGGTCCGATCCGTCGGGACTGTAACCGTTGGGTTCGGCCATGCCGGCCCAGACGTTGGCCACCAGGCGGGTGCGCGGCGCCAGCTTGGAGACGATGCGGGTGCGCACCTCCCAGAGCTGGTTCGCCGGGGTCGCGCCGCGGAACGGGTACGTGGTGACGCCGTCTTCGGCGATGAAGATCGACGCGTCCCGGGTGTCGCGCTGATCACGATAGATGAAGCCCAGGCTGCAGGCGAAGCGGGCGTCCTCGCGGACGTCGTTGTCCCAGGCCCACATCCAGGTGGCCGGGGTGGGGTCGAAGGTGATGAGCAGTTCGGCGCCCACGGTCTCGCGGTTGCCCAGCACGGCGAAGGGATCGGCCAGGACGTTGCGCGGACGAGCGGGAGCCGGCGCCTCGGCGGGCACCGGACCCACGATGGGCTTCTGCCACAGGAAGTTCGGTCCGAACTGGAAGTCGCCCTTGTTGTAGGTGATACCGGTGAGCACGTTCTTCTGGTTGCCCGACCCCGAATCCTTCAACGTCCAGCCGGTGTAGGTGACGACCTCGGTTGGCCCGGCCTCGGACACCAGACCCATGTAGGCGGCCTGGCCGTACCATCGCAGCGGTCCCTTCTGGTACTGCACCTTGCCCTTGAAGCCCCAGGCGTCGCCGTCCTTGATCTCGTCCTGCAGGACGCGGTACCCGCCGTCGACCTCGTCCACCAGCTGGAACCGGTCGCCGACCTTGGGCTGGCCCGACCACAGGGAGCCCAGCTCCACGGTCCACGGGCCGCGGCTGGTGACGGCCTGCAACGACACCTTGCGCGTCTCCGGCAGGGGGATGGCGATGGACGAACTCAACGCCGACTGCGGCGCGATGTCCTCGTGGTAGACCATGGTGGCCGCGAACGGACCGACCTGGCGCTGGTATTTCAGCAGCACCGCGGGGTTGGCGCCCCACCAGAGCTGCGGACCGAATGCCAGTTTGAACCCGGTGAGCGATCGCTTGCCGGCTATCTCGAAGCCCACCGGAGCCATGCCGTTGTAGATGTCGACGTTCTCGCCGTAGTAGGCGTCGCGGTAGAGGCCGAAGAAATCGCCCTCGAAGCCCCAGTGCAGATGTCCGGTGCGGTAGAAGGCGTCCAACTCGAACCAGCGGTCGTCCCAGGTCACCGACGCCTGGTAGACCTTCACGCGTTCGACCGACTCCAGTTCGTAGTCGCCGGCGTCGGTGACCACGGTGCGCGTCCGACCGCGGTTCTCGTAGAAGATCTCGTCGATGGGATTGGTGGGCACGTTGCCCAGGATGTTGATCGACGCCCGACCGGTCACGCTCTGGGTGGGCCGTGCTTCCACGTCGACGTAGTACGACTCGAGATGGTCGAAGCCCTGGAACGCCGGATACGTGTTGCCGCCGAGGTCGTTCTCGGGGGTGGTGACCTTGTCGCCGCCGGTGTTGAAGGTCTCGAACTCCATGCGCACTCCGGACAGGCTCACCTTCTGGCTCTTCTCGGCGGCCAGGGCCGCGCCGTCGCCGCGGGCGGCCACCTCGGCGGCCGCCGGGCGGATCGCGCCGAAGTGGGTGCGGATGGCGCCCAGATCCGTGCCGGGGGCGTAGGGGTCGAGGGTGAACGCGTTCTTGAGCGCGTAGTAGGCGGCGCGGGGGTAGACCTGGTAGAGGCTGCGGTGATCGGGCTCGCCCTTGGCGCAGATGCCCCACCACTCCTCGTTCATGTTATTCTCGCCCTCGACGAAATCCTCGGGGTAGGCGTCGTTGGGCCACGAGGCGTTGGTGTCGTGGATGTCCAGGCGTTCCTCCTGGCGGAACTTCCACCAGCCGTCGCTCCACTGGAAGATGAGGCCGCCGATGGCGTTGCCCGTGCGGCCCTTGTCGGCCGACTGTTCGTAGATCTCGCGCCACTGCCCCACCAGATAGCGCGCCTGCATGGCCTGGTCCTCGCGGCCCTCGCGGGCGTTCCAGACGTCGGAGCCGAATTCGGTGAACATCACGGGCACGCCGAGTTTCCGCTCGACCACGTCGAAGAGGTCGCGCGCGGAGATGCCGCGGTAGACGTTGGTGCCGAAGATGTCGATCGCCGCGCATTCCTCGGCGATGATGTCGATGTACTGCACGTCGCCGTTGGCCATGGCGACCGGGTGGTCGATGTCGAGGTCGTGGATCTGGTCGATGATCTCGCCGAAGAGCGAGTACAGGTGGCGCGCCCTCGCGGCGTTGCGCTCACCTTCGGGCAAGGCCTCGATCTCGAACGACGACCACGACAGGCCGTAGTTGTTCTCGTTGCCCAGCAGCCACATGAGCAGGCCCGGCGTGCCGCGGAACTCCTCGACCAGCGCCTTGATCTCGTCCTTCAGGACGTTGCGCAGGTGCGCGTCGGAGTAATCGACGGCGGGGATCCAGACGCCGTCCAGCGTGTAGCCGTAGCGGGCCACCGGGTGGTTCAGCACGGTATAGATGCCGTAGTGCTCGTAGATGTAGCGGATCCAGCGCGCCGGGATGCCCACGTACTGGCGGATGGCGTTGACACCCATGTCCTGCAGCAGCGGCATTTCGCGGGACAGGGCGTCGATGATGACGTCGTCGGGCTGGCTCCAGAGGCTGTAGAGATAGTTCTCGCCGATGGGCATGTAGCCCCAGTTCATGCCGAAGACCATCATGGGGTGGCCGTCGACCTCCAGGGTCCGGCCGCCGGCGTCCGAGGCCACGCGGATTGTTTGCGCTCCGGCGGCCGCGAAGGCCGCCGAGGTCGTGCCGAGCATCATCACCAGCGCGAGCCAGCCGGCAAGGCCGATCCCGAGGCCGCTGGTGCGGTGGAGCCGGGTTGGTCGTAGCGTCGTCAAGGCAATCTCCTCGCGTCACGGGGTCAGTGGCTATTGTCCACGGCGTTCGCGGCGATGGTCTCGCGATACCAGTTTGCGCTGTCCTTGGGTGTCCGGTCGCCCGAGTCGAAGTCGACTCCGAAGAGGCCGAAGCGTCGGGTGTAGCCATGGCCCCACTCGAAGTTGTCGAGCAGCGACCAGGCGAAATATCCCCGCAGCGGCAAGCCCTGTTCGATGGCGCGGTGCGCGGCTGCGAGATGGTCATGGAGGTAGGCGACCCGGCGTGGGTCGGCGATGTGGTCGTTCTCGGCGGGAGGGTCGACGAACGCCGCGCCGTTCTCGGTGACGTAGATGTTGTCCACGCCATAGTCCCGCGTGACGCGGGAGAGGACCTCGATCAGACCGTCGGGATACACTTCCCAGCCCATTTCGGTCAGTTCCTCGGATGGGACGACGGCGACGGCCGTCGGTTCGCCGTACGGGGTGGCCTCGACGACTGTCCGACTGTAGTAATTGACTCCCAGGCTGTCGAGGGGAGCCCGGATGATCTCGAGGTCGCCGGGCTGGACGAACGGCATGTCCTCGCTCGACAGGTGGCCGCGGCGGACGCGGTCGGCGACGGCGTCCGCGGGGTACCGGCCGTGCAGAAGCGGGTCGAGGTACCAGCGGTTGAAGAAGCCGTCGAATTGCCGGGCGGCGTCCCGATCGGCGGACGACGGCGAGGCGGGCCAGCCGGGCGAGAGGTTCAGCACGATGCTCACGTCGGCGGCGGGTACGTTGTCGCGGATCACCGCGGCGGCCAGGCCGTGGGAGAGCATCAGGTGGTGCGCGGCGCGCAGCGCCTCGGCGGGATCGTGGTGGCCGGGCGCGTGGCATCCCTGCTCGTGACCGAGCGTCGCGACGCACCAGGGCTCGTTGTGGGTGGCCCAGTGCCGGACGCGGTCGCCGAGACGGTCGGTCGCGACGGCGGCGTAGTCGGCGAACGCATCGGTCGTTTTCCGCGACGCCCAGCCGCCGCGGTCCTGCAACGCCTGCGGCAGATCCCAGTGATACAGGGTGATGAAGGGCTCGATGCCGGCCGCCAGGAGGGCGTCGACGAGGGCGTCGTAGAAATCGAGCCCGGCCTGATTGGCGGCGCCGTGTCCGGTCGGCAGGATCCGCGGCCAGGCCAGGGAGAAGCGATAGGCGTTCACGCCGAGCCAGCGCATGAGATCGATGTCTTCGCGCCAACGGCCGTGGTGGTCGCAGGCCGTACCGGGATTCGAGCCGTCCTCGATGTTGCCGGGGATCGAAGCGTAACGGTCCCAGATCGACTCGCCGCGTCCGTCCGCCTGCCACGCGCCCTCGATCTGCTGGGCCGACGTCGCGACGCCCCAGACGAAACCGGCGGGAAAGCGGCGGATGGCCATGGCGGTTCGCTCCTCGGGCCAGGGGAGGCGGTCAGTCGTGCAGTTTGAAAGGTCGCCCGGATCGATAAAATAGTCTTTGTTCGGCTTCCGAACATAGTGTATGATGTCGCAGAACCTGTCAAGCTCTCTCTCGGTGTTCGTGGCTTCGGGCCCGGCACCGCGAGGCGAGGCCCGGCAGCCGGTTCGGATACCGGGTTCTACGTGAGCGAGAGCGTCGCCTTCATCGAGAGGCCAGTCCAATGAAATCCCGAGCGACCGTTGTTCTCATCGCCATCGCGGCGATCGCCCTGATCCCCGCCGCGGGACTCGCGTTGACGCCGTACAGTCAGGACTTCGAGGCGTTGTCGCAGCCGGACACCGGCGCGCTTGCCGCCGACGGCTGGCTCGTGTACGGCAACGTGTCGGAGTCCGACGGAACCTATGTCTACGGCTACGGGGCGTTCCCGGCCCCCAACGACGGCCTCGCCTTCTGCCAGATCGCCGTCGGCGAGGGCGGTGACGACCAGGGCGACCAGCAACTCTCGGTCTTCAACGACTACGAGAATATCGATCATGCCGCCGGCAGACTCATCGAGTCCAACGTTTTCCAGGAACAGGTGATCAGCCCGGCCGATATCGACCAGATCTGGGCTTTCGACTTCCAGGCCAAGATGGGCAACCTCGAGGGCGGTTCCACGGCGGTGGCGTTCATCAAGACGCTGGACCCCGGCAACGGCTACGCGCTGACCAACTTCATCACCGCAGACATGACGTCGATCCCGGAGACCTGGGGCGGCTACCACCTGGCCATCGGCATCGATCTCGACCTCGTCGGTCAGATCCTGCAGATCGGTTTCGCCAGCGTGGCGACGGATTACGAGGGTGCCGGGATCTTCTACGACAACATCGTATTCGAGAATATCGGCGTTGTGGCGGCTCCCGATGCGCCGGCCGCCGAAGGCGTGACCTTGCATCAGAACTATCCCAATCCGTTCAACCCCAGGACGCAGATCGACTTCGTGCTGGAGTGGTCGGGGCCGGTGGATGTGGCCGTGTTCGACGTGGCGGGCCGCCGGGTCGCGACGCTGCTTCGCGAGACGCTGCCGGCTGGAAGCCACACCGTGGCCTGGGACGGACGGACCGCCAACGGCGGCATCGCCCCCGCCGGTCTGTATCGCTGCGTGCTGACCGCCGCCGCCGGACGGGCATCGCGCAGCATGGTCCTGGTGAAGTAGAACGCATGTGTCCCGGGGGCGAAAGTTCCGCCCCCGGGGAGACCTAGAGGATCGGATGGTCATGGATTGTCGCAAGGCCCCAGCGTCGGCGCCGACCACCGTCGGGTCGTCGACCGCGAATCCCGCCGGTGGTTTCGTCGTCATGGACGGCGAGACCTATTACCGGATCGCGTCCTTTCATCGCATGCGCCCGTTCCTGGTGAGCGTCGCCAGCGATACCGACCTCTGGATGTTCGTCGCCTCCGGCGGCGGACTCACGGCGGGGCGGGTGGATGCCGACGGCAGCTTGTTTCCCTACCGGACCGTCGACCAACTCCACGACGCTCATCATGACAGCGGCCCTCTGACCCTGGTCCGCGTCGAGACCGCGGGCGGTGCGTGTGTCCTCTGGGAACCGTTCGCCGCGACCGATGTCGAGGATCCCGCGATCGAGCGCTCGCTATACAAGAACACCATCGGTAATCGTGTCGTCTTCGAGGAGATTCATCACGCCCTGGGACTGTCGTTCCGTTATCGATGGGCCGGGTGTGACGAGTTCGGTTGGGTGCGGTCGGCGGTTCTGGAGAACCGAAGTCACGAAGAGGTGCGGACGGCGGTCCTCGACGGTTTCCGGAACGTCCTGCCCTACGGCGCCCCGCTGTCGCTTTACCAGCAGTCGAGCAATCTCGTCGACGCCTACAAGAAGAACGAAGTGGACCCCGACACGGGACTCGGGATGTTCTCGCTCACAGCCGGCATCACCGACAGGGCCGAAGCGCTCGAGGTCCTGCGGGCCAACACGGTCTGGTGTTGCGGCCTGGACGGCGCGCGCGCCCATCTGTCGCTCGACGCGGCCGCCGCTTTTCGCCAGGGTCGTGTCGTGCCGTCCGAACGCCTCCTCAACGGGCACCGCGGCAACTACCTGGTGAGCACCTGCCTCGACCTGAAGCCCGGTCAGGCGGACCGCTGGCACCTCGTCGGCGATGTCGGTCGGGACCATCTCCAGATCGCCGAGCTTCGCCGCGGTCTTCTCGCGGGCGACGATATGGTCGGTCGGATCGACGAGAGCCTGCAATCGGCCGGCGACAACTTGCGGCGGATCGTGGGCAGCGCCGACGGCCTGCAGCTTTCCGGTCGTCCGGAATCGTGGTCGCATCACTTCGCCAATGTCCTGTTCAACACCATGCGCGGCGGGGTCTTCACGCAGAACCACGACGTGACCGTGGCCGACTTCGCCGATTTCCTCGAGACACGCAACCGGGACGTTGCCGACCGCCGACGGGCGACCCTCGCCGGGTGGCCCGAGGTGATGACGGTCGGGCAACTCCGCGGGTCGGCCCATGCGACCGGAGACGCCGACCTGGAGCGCCTCGGCCACGAGTATCTCCCGCTCTTCTTCGGACGGCGCCACGGCGATCCAAGCCGGCCCTGGAACCGCGTCTCCATCCGCGTGCGCAACCGCAACGGTGAGCCGGTGCTGAACTACGAGGGGAACTGGCGGGACATCTTCCAGAACTGGGAAGCGCTGAGCATGGCGTTCCCCGGCTTCCTGCCGAGCATGGTCGCCAAGTTCGTCAACGCATCGACCGTGGACGGTTTCAATCCGTACCGCATCACCCGCGAAGGCGTGGACTGGGAGACGGTCGCTCCGGGCGATCCGTGGAGCAACATCGGCTACTGGGGCGACCACCAGATCGTCTATCTGTTGAAGCTGCTCGAGTCCTGGGACCGTCATGATCCGGCGGCTCTCGACGCCACGCTCGGCGCGGAGATCTTCAGCTATGTCGAGGTGCCCTACCTCATCAGGCCGTACGCGGATGTTCTGCGGGATCCCGGCGCGACCATCGATTACGACACCGATCGCGCGGCGCGCATCGACGAGCGGGTCGCGGCGCGCGGAACCGACGGCAAGCTGCTCACCGACGCGGACGGGGCCGTCCATCACGCGAACCTGCTGGAAAAGCTGCTCGTGCCGACGCTCTCCAAGCTGTCGAACCTGATTCCCGACGCGGGCATCTGGATGAACACCCAGCGTCCGGAGTGGAACGACGCGAACAACGCCCTCGGCGGCGGCGGCGTGTCCGTGGTCACCCTGTGCTATCTCCGCCGATTCCTGGTCTTTCTGGCCGACCGGTTCGAGGACGTGCCCGACCGCGACCTGCCTGTCGCCTCCGAGGTGATCGACTGGTTCGAGCGGGTCGAGACCATCCTGGACGGCGAGCGCGGACTGCTGTCCGCGGACCGTCTCGCGCCGCGGGATCGGCGACGGCTCATGGATGCTCTGGGCGAGGCCTTTTCCACCTACCGGACCACGGTCTACGCTCACGGTTTCTCGGGACGGCGCGCCCTGTCGGTGCGGCGGGTCGCGGAGCTGTTCCGGACCGCGCTGGCGTTCGTCGACCACGGCATCGCCGCCAACCGGCGCGATGACGGACTCTACCACACGTACAACCTGCTGGAATTCCCGGACGACGGGGTCGAGGTCGTGCGTCTGCAGGAGATGCTCGAGGGCCAGGTGGCGGTTCTCAGTTCGGGGGTGCTAGATCCGGACGAGGCGCTGGCGATCGTCGAACGGCTGTTCGAAAGCGACCTCTATCGAGCCGATCAGCACAGCTTCATGCTCTACCCCGAACGGGATCGGCCCGGGTTCCTGGCCAAGAACGTCGTGCCCGACGCCGGCGTGGAGGGCGTCGGCCTGCTGATGGATCTGCTGGCCGCGGATAATCGTGCGCTCCTGGCGCGGGATGTCGACGGCGTCTGCCGTTTCCAGGGTGACATCCGGAACGCCGCCGACCTGGAATCCGTCCTGGACGACCTCGGGACAGAGCCGGCCTGGCGGGATGCCGTGGCGCGGGATCGAGCGGCGGTCGGCGAGGTCTTCGAGGCTGTCTTCCGGCATCGGTCGTTCACGGGACGGTCCGGCGTCATGTACGGATACGAGGGACTCGGCTGCATCTACTGGCACATGGTCGCCAAGCTGCTCCTGGCCATCCAGGAGAACGTCCAGCGCGCCGCGCGGGAGGGCGCATCGGCGGAAGTGCGGGACGGCCTGACCCGGATGTACTTCCGCGTCCGCGCGGGCATCGGCTACGAGAAGTCGGTCGTCGAGTACGGCGCCTTCCCCACCGACCCCTATTCCCATACACCGCCCGGCGGCGGTGCGAAGCAGCCCGGAATGACCGGGCAGGTCAAGGAGGAGATCCTGACCCGACTCGGTGAACTGGGGGTCCGCGTCGAGGCTGGGACCATGCGTTTCGAACCGCTGCTTCTGGGCGACGGCGAATTCCTGGACACGAGCGGACGATCGCTGTCCCTGCTGGTCGCCTGGTGTTCACCTACTGCCAGGTGCCGGTGGTCTACGAGCGGGTCCCGGGACCGGCCCGGGTCCGGGTCGTCCGTGCCGACGGGTCGTCGTGGGAAACGGCAGGAACCGAACTCGATGCCCGGCAGAGTGCGGAGGTCCTGTCCCGGACCGGACGGGTCGAGCGCATCGAGGTCGATATCGCGAGTCTTGCTCCCGATCCGGACTGACACGGAAGACCCTGAACGGTGCCGGCCACGTTTAGGAGAACATCATGCGTGTCACGCCCGTTTCTTCGTTCGCCGTTCTCGCGCTGGTCTTGGGCCTGTTCGTCGGCGGTTCGGCGGTCGGCCAGTGCATCCTCGCCAACCCCAGCTTCGAACTGGGCGGATCCGGGGGCGCGGTCTTCGGTGCCTGGAACCAGTTCGGTTCGGTCGGCTCGGTGACCGAGGCCTCACACGGCTCGCGAGCGGCCCGCGTCAGCGGCCTCGACACGGGTGACTGGAACCTGTCCGGCTACTGGCAGCGCATGGACTCGGAGCCCGGCGAACGGTGGGAGATCACCGGCCATGTGCAGCATCCGTCGGGTGCGCCGCTGACAGGCCAGAGCGCGGCGCTGGTCAACGTCGAGTGGTGGGACGCCGCCGGGGATCTTCTCGACTACGACACCTTCGTCGTTGCCGATCCCGCCGACCCGACGGACGAATACACCGACTTCCTCCTGGTGAGCGATCCCGCGCCCGACGGCACGGTCGCGACCCATCTCCTGCTCGGCGTCCTCCAGGGTCCGGACGAACCGTCCACCGACGTCTACTTCGACCAGGTCACATTCTTCAGCACCTCCGCGCCGACGATCGACGACCTGCAGTGGACCGACTTCCCGGGCGGGACGACCCTCGATTTCGGCGGTCGGACCTGGCGTGTGAAGGGGCCCGGCTATTTCGGACCCGGCCCCAACGTGTTCAGCGACGCCGACGACTGCGTCTGGGTGGATGGCCAGGACCGGTTGCACCTGACGCTCCGGAACCGCGCGGGAACCTGGACCAGCACCGAGGTGACCTGCGAGGACGCTCTCGGCTACGGCGATTACGTCCTGACCACGGAGAGCCGCCTGGATCGTGTCGATCCGGAGGCCGTACTCGGGATCTTCCTCTGGGAATACGGCCCCTGCTGGGATTATGCCTACACCTGGTGGAACGCCTTCAACGAGATCGACATCGAGTACAGCCGCTGGGGCGATCCTGCGTCCGACATCGGCCAGTTCGTCGCGCAGCCGTTCGACTATCCCGGCAACATCAGCAGGTTCAACGCTGTGTTCGCCGACGGCGAGGTGACGAGCCACGCCATGCGCTGGCTGCCGGATCGGGTGGAGTACCGCGTCTGGCGGGGCGGTCCCGACGAGGAGTCGGCCGCGACCATGATCCGTTCCTGGACCTATGGCGGCCCGCACGTGCCGCGTCCGGAGCAACCCCGCATGCATCTCAACCTGTGGAAACATGGAGACGCCCCGGCCTCGGATCAGGAGATCGTCTTCCGGGATTTCACCTTCGTTCCCGTCGGCGTCGTGTCGGTGGCGGACGACGGATTCCCGGCCGCGCCGGCTGGTCGGCTGTTCCCCGCGGCTCCGAACCCGTTCAATCCGCGAACCGTCATCGGATTCGCGCTCGACCGTGACGAACGCATCGACCTCGAAGTCTACGACATGAGTGGTCGGTTGCTCCGGAACCTCGCCAGCGGTCGCCTGAACGCGGGGACACACCGTGTGGTCTGGGATGGAACCGATCACCGCGGGAGGCGTCTGGCGTCCGGCGTCTACCTGGTCCGTCTCCGCGGGCGAGATTTCGTGGAGAGTCGGCAGGTGACGCTGATCAAATGACGCCATCCGGCGGGACGCAGTAAGGGGCCCGGCATCGCCGGGCCCCTCGTGTCGTTCAGCGAGCGGATGTCGGTTACTCGAAGAGCGTCTTGACGCCGCTCCAGGTCATCGGCTCGGTCGGCACGTCGCCGGTGGGATAGAATTCGATGTTGTCGTAGAACACGCCCGAGCCCTCGTAACCGGTCGCGGTGCTCGAGAAGCCGATCTGTAGGATCTGGCCTTCCAGCGCGGCGTCGATGACGATCTGGAGCGAGTAGTCGGTCCAGGCGGCCGGGGTGGCCGTCATGTCTGCCGTGATGAAGTTGGTCGTCGCGTAGCCGGCGGCGGGGTTCAGGGTCTTGATGAACGCCAGAGCGGTGGTCTCGCCCTCGAGGTTGCCCATCTTGGCCTGGAAGTCGAAGACCCAGGTCTCGGTAACGTCGCCGGTCTCGATGATCATTTCCTGGAAGACGTTGGCCTCGATGTAGCCGCCGTTGGCGTGGTCGAGGTTGTTGTAGTCGCTGAAGATCGAGAGTTGCTGGTCGCCCTGCTCCGCGCCGCCCTCGCCGGTCACGATGGCGCTGAACGCAGCACCGTCGTTGGGGGCGGGAAAGACGCCGTATCCGTACCAGTAGGAACCGTCGCCACCGAAGACGTTGCCGAAGACCAGCCAGCCGTCTTCACTCAGTGCGGTGGTGCTGGACTGCGTCAGGCCCTCGAAGTCCTGGCTGTACGGCATCATGGCGAAGCTAGCGGCGGGAACCAGGCAGATCAGGATGGCTGCCACAAGAAACGCGTTAACTTGATTTCGCATCGTGATAACCTCTCGACAAGGATGAGTGCCTCGATAACGAACGACCGCGGAGTTCCACATGTCGGTAGGCTGTCCGGCCGGACGGGCCGCCGAGGTCGTTACCGTTTGACGAGAATTGTACACTATGTTCGGTAACCGAATCAAGTCCAATGATGGGGTTGTGCCTAGGAAAATGTTGTCGTACCGGATGGGGATCAGATGAGAGCACGAACCATGGCGAGATTCTGGCCATAGGACAAATATGGGCGATGTATTTGCTGTCGAAGCGGCGAACAACAATTTCCTAGGCACTACCCAATAGCTGTTGACCGCGATCGTAAGGTACGGTACTTTGTCCGGACGACGTACAAAGGTGCGCGACCAGGACACCATTCCGGACGCTCGGAAGACGCGGAGGCGCTGATTCGATGAATGCAGCCGCTCATTCCAAGACCGCACCCGAAGACCGCATCAAGCCGGTTCATCGACTGGCCTACGGCGCCGGGGCTTTCGTCAACAATCTGCTGGCCGCGGCCAGCGGCGGCATGATGATCGTCTTGAATCTGGGCTTCGGCATGAATCCGGCGCTGGTCGGGTTGCTGGGGGCGCTGCCCCGCCTCACGGACGCCTTCACCGATCCCCTCATGGGCTTCATCTCCGACAACGCGCGTACGCGCTGGGGTCGGCGGCGGCCGTTCATCTTCGGCGGGGCGATTGTCGCCGGCGTGCTTTTCGCATTGCTGTGGCAGCTCCCGCGCGAGCAGAGCGAGACCTTCTACTTCGTCTACTTCCTGGCCGGATCGATCCTCTTCTACATGGGCTACACCGTGTTCGCGACCCCGTGGGTGGCCCTCGGCTACGAGCTGACTCCCGACTACCACGAGCGCACCCGTCTGATGGGAACCCAGAACTTCGTCGGCCAGGCGGCCTATGTCGTCTCGCCGTGGTTCCTCTGGATCATGAACTCCGGACGGTTCTTTCCCGACCAGATCTCCGGCGCCGCGGGCCTGGCGATCGTCGTCGCCGTGGTGGCCATTGTGCTGGGTGTGGTGCCCGCGATCGTGCTGCGGGAGCGGATGCAGAACATCGCGGCGGCCGAAACGGGGATTGTCCGGGGCTTCAAGGGGAACCTGGCCGAGTTTTTCAAGGGGTTCGGCATCACCCTGTCGTCCGGGCCGTTCCTGAAGCTCTGCCTGGCCACGTTCCTGGTATTCAACGGGTTCATGCTGATCTCGTCGTTCCAATTCTACGTGATCATCTACTACGTGTGCGGCGGGGACCAGACGGCGGGGGCGAAATACGCCGGCCTGGCGGGAACCGTGGGCGCGGTATGCACCTTCGCCGTGGTTGCGTTCGTGACCTGGCTCGGGACGCGGATCGGCAAGCGGCACGCGTTCTTCGTGGCGACCGGCCTGTCCATCGTGGGATACGGGCTGAAGTGGATCTGCTACAACCCGAGCCATCCGCTGCTGGTGGTGCTGCCGGCGCCGCTGCTGGCCTTCGGTCTGGGCGGGCTGTTCACGCTGATGCCCGCGATGATCGCCGACGTGGTCGACACCGACGAACTGAAGACGCACCAGCGTCGGGAGGGCATGTACGGCTCGATCTTCTGGTGGATGGTGAAGCTGGGTATGGCGGCCGCGCTGGCCGGCGGCGGTTACCTGCTCAACGCGACCGGATTCGATGTCGACCTCGGCGGCGCGCAGTCGGCGCGGTCCATCATCCTGCTGCGTATCTTCGACGCGGGGATCCCCATGCTGGCGTCGGCAGTGGCCATCTGGGCCGTGGCGACCTTCCCGATCACCGAGGCGCGGGCCCTCGAGGTTCGCCGGGAGCTGGAGCGCCGGCGCGGTCGGCCCGGCGTGGCGGGAGCGGTCCCGGATCAGTGACCGTCCTCGCAGACCCCTGACGGGAGTCGAACCGTGATGCAACCAAGCAGAATCCTGCCGGCGTTCATGGCCAACCTGGTGCTGTTGCCCTTGTTCATGGGGTGCGGTCAGCACGGAACGATGTCGACGGGGCGCGCGTCCGCGACGGCCGTGCGGCCGTTCCGGCCGGTGATCGACGACCGCTGGATCGGCAACGCGATCTGCTACGGTCCGCATCGCGATGGGCAGCGGCCGGGCGGCGCGGCACCCACGCGGGAGCAAATGCGCGAGGACCTTCTGCTGATGCTGCCGCACTGGAATATGCTGCGGCTCTACGGGTCGTCCGAAGTGGCGGAGACGGTTCTCGACGTGATCCGCGCCGACAGCCTGGACATGAAGGTGATGCTCGGCGTCTGGATCGCCACCGAGGAGGATCGTGATGCGAGCGGGGCCGTGGTCGCGCAGTATCCCGTGGCGGCGGCGGCCAACCGGCGCGAAGCGGACGCCGCGATCGATCTGGCCGCGAAGTATCCGGAGATCGTCGTGGCGGTCTGCGTGGGCAACGAGACGCAGGTGTCGTGGTCGCCGTTCCCCAGTCCGCTCGACATCCTGATCGATCACGTCCGGCGCGTGCGGGCGGCGGTCTCGGTGCCGGTGACCGCGGCCGACGACTTCCTCTATTGGCTCGAGCCCGAGAGCCGTGCCCTCGCGCGCGAGGTAGACTTCATCACGACGCACGCGCACCCGATGTGGAACGGCCAGCAGTTGGCGGAGGCCTTGCCGTGGTTGCAACGGCAGCTGGCCGCCGTGAAGGGCGTGCATCCGGATCGTTCGATCGTGATCGGCGAGACGGGCTGGGCCACGTCGGTGCACGACCAGGGCGAGCAGGCCGTGTTGATCAAAGGCGTGCCCGGCGAGGCGGAGCAGGCCCGGTTCTACGAAGCTGCCCGGGGGTGGGCGGCGTCCGAACGGGTGACCATGTTCATCTTCGAGGCGTTCGACGAGAACTGGAAGGGCGGCGATCATCCGGCCGAGGTCGAGAAGCACTGGGGAGTGTTTCGGGCGGACCGGACGGGCAAGGCCGCGGTGTCGAAGCTCCCTCGCCATTGACCGGACCTTTTCCTCGACCCATATTCCAGCAAACCGGGCCCGGCTCCGGGCCGTCTTGAGCGCACGTCGAACGATCAAGAGGTATGCTGATGAGTCGAATGGTCGAGAACGCGGTCGGCCGTCTGGTGCCGACGGAGATCAACGGCGAGAAGGCCGTCCCGTTCATGGGCGCGGGCAAGTACCACCCGACCGGTCGCAAGGCGGCGCCGCCCCTCCGCACGTGCAGCGACTATCCCATGGACGGCAACAAGGTCGTTGACGACATCAAGACCGCGCTCGAACGCGCCGGTCTGCGCGACGGCATGACCATCTCCACGCACCATCACCTGCGCAACGGCGACTACGTGGCCAACGCGGTGTTCCGGGCGGCGGCCGAGCTGGGCGTCAAGGACCTGCGCTGGTTCCCGTCGGCCAGCTTCCCGGTGCACGAGCCGCAGATCGCCCTCATGGAAAGCGGCGTGATCCACCACATCGAGGGTTCGATGAACGGCCCGCTGGGCGACTACTGCACCCGCGGCAAGATGCGCGGCATGGCGGTTCTGCGCTCGCACGGCGGTCGCTGGCAGGCGATCCAGGACGGCGAGGTGCACGTGGACATCGCGGTCATCGCCGCGCCCACGGCCGACCCCTTCGGCAACTGCACCGGCGACCGCGGCCCGACCGCCTGCGGTCTGCTGGGTTTCGCGCTGGCCGACTCGCGCTACGCCGACCATGTGATCGCCGTGACGGACAACCTCGTGCCGTTCCCGTGCATTCCGTGGCAGATCCAGGGCAACGACGTGGACCAGGTCGTGGTCATGGACAGCATCGGCGACGCGAGCCAGATCATCTCCGGGACCACCAAGATCACCAAGTCGCCGGACCGCCTCCTGATCGCCGAGCTCACCGCGCGCTTCTGCGACGAGGCCGGCATCGTACGCGACGGCTTCAGCTTCCAGGCCGGCGCCGGCGGCACATCGCTGTCGTTCGCCATCTTCCTGCGCGACATGATGCGCGAGCGGAAGATCAAGGCCCGCTTCGTGCGCGGCGGCTCGAACCAGTACCTCACCGACATGCTCGAGGAAGGGCTCACGGACTACATCCTCGACGGCCAGACCTTCGATCTCGAGGGCGTGCGCTCCATGCGCGAAAATCCGGGCCACGTCAACACGTCGCCGTTCACGAGCTACAACTGGCACGGCAAGGGCAACTTCGCCTCGATGCTCGACGCCGTGGTGCTGGGCGCCACCGAGGTCGACGTGAACTTCAACGCCAACGTGGTGACGCACTCGGACGGCCGCCTGCTGCACGGCATCGGCGGCTGGCAGAACTGCCTGTTCTCCAAGTGCACCATCATGCCGATCCCGGCGTTCCGCGACCGCCTGCCGGTGATCGTGGACGATGTGACCACGCTTTGCGGACCCGGTGAGCTGATCGACGTGATCGTCACCGAGCGCGGCATCGCCATCAACCCGTTGCGCAAGGATCTGCTCGACAAGCTCCGCGGCTCGTCGTTGCCCCTGGTGGACATCCGCGAGCTGAAGGAAGAGGTCGAGGGGATCT
>CAZJMO010000029.1:0-16641 GCA_964547085.1 uncultured Fibrobacteraceae bacterium
TGGATCACGCTGCGGTTGGAAATGGCCCAGCCCTTGATCCCGTCGGCCCATGCCCCGATGCCCAGATCAACCGAGGCAAAGGGGTTCAGCCAGTCAAACGTCTTGTCCATCAGACGGCCTCCGCTTGGGGTTGGGTGGTTTCTTCACGCCCCTGTATGCCGCGCAGCAGGGCGCGTTTTGTCACCACACCCACCGGCGCGCCATCGGCGGCAATCAGGATCGGGTGTTCGGTGCCGACGGCCAGATCGAAACGGATCGACGTCCCGGGATTGAACGGATTGGGCACGTTGCCGAGCAGCCGCGTCGCAGACGGCACGACCTCGCCGGCGGCCAGCCGCACCAGACCCAGCTGATCGGTCCGGGCCTCCAGACGGCCGTCCGCCCCCACAGTGGTGGCCAGGGAGCGCCAGAGGCCGTCGGCATGGACCTGGATCACCTGATCCGTCGCCGTCGGCCGGATCCGCAGCACGGCCGCAGCCTGCAGGCGGGCGCCGGCAGCTCCGAGGAGCCAGGAGTCGGCCGGCAGGTCGGGCCGACCCACGCGGTCGGCCAGCACCAGCCAGCCGCCCGGGCGCGCACCGGCGGGCACCGAGAGTTCGAGCACGCCGTCCGGCGAGGTCACCGTCGTCCCGCCGTCGAGGGACCAGACCGACAGGTTGCGCACGAGCCGGGATCCGCCGCCGGTCAGCACGACTTCGAGCGGTCCGGAGCCCGCGAACTCGTAACGCGAGATCCACGAATTCTCCGCCAGGGCGGTCAGCGCCACGACCGCACCGTTGATCCTGAGTTCGACATCCGTCGAGCCGTCGCGCGCGTTCACCGCGAAGTGCAGAAAGCGGTCGAGCGTGGCGTTCTGGAAGATGTTGAGCTGCAGCGGCGGCGCCGTCTGCTGCCGCAGGACGAGCGTGCCGCGCGGCGGCGCCTCGATCGTGATGGGAGCCACGTCGGTGCTCGTGTACTGCGCGAGCGTCTCCAGCCCCGCCGTCTGTGCATCGACCACCAGCGCCCACTGGCCGCCGGGCAGCGGCACGTCCACCGGCTCGGTCGACGGATTGTGCACCACCATCAGGTCGCCCCAGCCGTCACCTGGCGTGGCGTCGTCCAGCGTGTAGGCGATCACGCCGCCGTCGAGCCCGACGAGCAGGTTCTGCGACGCCTCGATCGCCTCCTTCGTGGGCAGCCGCAGCTCCGGCCGCGCCCGGCGCAGGGCGATCAGCCCACGGTAGTAGTCGACCGTGTCGTCGTACTGCGCGCGCCGCGACCAGTCGAGCTGGTTGACATCGTCGCCCTGGTTGTAGCTGTTGCGGATCGCCTCCTCCTCCTGATCGGGGTCGCCGGTCCGCTTGGTGCGCAGGAACTCGACGCCCGCGTGCAGGAACGGGATCCCCTGCGACAGCAGCACGATGCTGTTGCCGAAGGTGTCCAGACCGATCAGTTCGGCCTCCGTCAGCGGCGACGCGATCCGCGGATTCCAGCGGTAGTCCAGGTAGTCCCACCAGGTGTAGTTGTCGTGGGCGGAGATGTAGTTGATGGTCTCGTCCGGGCCGTCGGTGAAGTCGGTGATCGCTCCGTCGACGCCCTTCAACACGGCCGGACGGTTGCCCAGCGCGCCCATCGCGAAACCGGCGTTGGTACCGTCGGTGGAGCCGCGGATGCCGTTGCGGATGTTGTCGTTGAAGCAGCCGAAGCCCAGGCCGCGCTGGTCGCCCTTGCCCGTGAGGATGGTGGCGCCGTAGCCGCCCCAGGGCTCGCCGTAGATGATCGCGTGCGGGTTGATCGCCGTGATCTCGGCGGTGATCTCGGCCATAATGTCGGTATCCATCAGGCCCATGAGGTCGAAGCGGAACCCGTCGACGTGGAACTCCTCGACCCAGTAGCGACAACTCTGCTTGATGAAGCGGCGCGCCATGATCTTCTCGGTGGCCACCTCGTTGCCGACGCCCGAGCCGTTGCTGTAGCTGCCGTCAGTCTCGAGGCGGTAGTAGTATTTGGGCACCATGGCGTCGTAGAGCGACCCCTGCGGCCCCACGTTGTGCGTGTGGTTGTAGACCACGTCCATGACGACCTTGATACCCGCGGCGTGGAAGGCCTGGATCATCTGCTTCATCTCGCGGATGCGCGTGCGGCCGTCGTCCGGGTCGCTGCTGTAGCTGCCCTCGGGCGCGTTGTAGGCGTAGGGGTCGTAGCCCCAGTTGCGGCTGTCGGGATTGTTCTCTTCTACGCTGGAGAAGTCGTACATGGGCAGGATCTGCACCGTGTTGACGCCCAGGTCCAGGATGTGGTCGAAGCCGGTGGGTTCGTCCTGGAAGCGGGTGCCCGGCTCGACCACGCCCAGGAACTTGCCGCGGTTGGCGGGCGTGCCGTTCCAGTCCTCGCCGGCGGTGACGTCGCGGACGTGCAGCTCGTAGATGATGCTTTCCTGCTTGTCGAACGTCGGCCATGTGTCTTCGGCCCAGCCCTCGGGATCGGTGGCGTCGAGGTCCACGATCATGGAGCGCCGGCTGTTGCTGCCGAGCGCGACCGAGTAGAGGTCCGGCGTGTCGTAGTCCTCGCCGTAGACGGACATGCGGTAGAGGTAGTAGCGATTGCGGTGGTCGCCGGAGACGGCGACCTGGAGCACGCCCGGGTCGTCCTCCGCCCGCGCCATGGCGTAGACCTCGGGCACCTCGCCGTCGACCGGATACGGGCTGTCGTAGAGCACCACCGCGGCCGACGCGGCCACCGGGCTCCAGAGCTTGAACGTGCTCGCGGTCGCGGTCCAGGTGCAGCCGAGGTCGTCGCCGTCGTAGCCGTAGACCTCGTCGTCGAAGCGGTGGCGGACGGGGACCTCGTTGCCGCCCACGGCGTCGCGCGCGGTGTACGGCAGCGTGATGTCGATGGGGTCGGCCAGCGTCAGCCGCACCGTCGTGGGATTGGTGGTGACGCGGCTGGTGACGGTCTGCTCGTCGTCGCCCTGCAGGACGGAGAAGGCGTCGAGGTCCGAGGCCGAGCTCACGAGGGTCAGGTCGACCAGCCGGTCGCCGTCGCTGATCGCCGACAGCAGACGCACGCCGGGATCGGGTTGCTCGGTGTAGATCTCGGTGGTCGCCGTATCAATAAAAAACTCGGGGTGCGCGTCGTAGTCGCCCCAGAACTGGTCGGGGCCGGGATCCTTGTTGTCGCCGTTGTGGATGATGAAGCCGAGCTGCTCGTCGGGGTAGACGATGGGGATCTCCCACAGCACGCCCCAGTCGTCGACGCCCGTGGGCAGCAGCGGATCGCTCCAGCTGTACTCGACACCGCCGACGATGTACCGGCCGCTTTCGACCGGCATCTCGATCGCGTCCCAGAGGTGGATTCCCCACCCGGTGTACACGGCGTCGGCGCGGTGGTAATGGATGGTGAGCGTGACATCGCCCTGGGCCAGGCCTGGGCCGACCAGGGTGAGCGTCAGGACGAGGGCAAGGAGTGTCCGCATGGTGGATCCTCCCGAACGGATTGACGACGCCGGGTCGACAGAGAAGGCGGCCCACCGCCGGGCCGCCTCGTGACAGGGATCAAACGGCGGCCCGCGCGTCAGTCTGGGCAGCCTCCGTAGGCCGTGCTGTAGGTGAACGCGTCGGCCGTGGTCGAGAGCACGCGGTTGGCGGCGCCGCCGCCCGCACCGTTGCTGCACGCGGCCGGCACCAGTTCCTGCGCCACGCCGTCGTCGCCCCAGGCGTTCCCGTTGACGAACTTGAACTCGTAGTCGGTGAACTGGGCCAATTCCAGGGTCAGGGAATAGACCCCGTCGGCGTCGCCGTCATCCATCAGCATGTCGTCCGCGCCCGGAGCCCAGTCGGAGTAGCCGTCGCCGCCGAAACCGCCGGCCAGGTGCACGCCGTCGGCGCTGACGGTCTCGGCGTTCATGTCGACCTCGAAGGTGATGTCGACCGTGCCCGTGGGCATGGGAATCTCGAACGCAGCGTCGCCGGTCGCCGTCCCGTCCGCGGCGATCGTGAGCACGAGATTGGGACCCGCCGGCAGCAGCCAGATGCCGTTGTCCGAGCCGTCGTCCTCGATAACACCCCACTCGTAGTCGCCGGCATCGAGCGTCTCGGTGATCACCGTCAGGAACCAGACATCCCCGTTGCGGCCGGAGATCGCGGGCACCCAGCCGTTGAACGCACCTTTGATCTTGATGTTGGTGTAGGCCGGATTGTTGTTGGTCACCTCGAGATCGATGCTGGCAGGCACCGGAGGATGGTTGGGATCACCGGCATCGGTACAGGCCGAGATCACGACCGCCGCAATCGCAAGGACCATCGCGAGCAACGCCAACTTCTTCATGGGAATCTCCTTTCAGGGGAAACACCGCAGGATCTCCTGGAGCAGACGTCCATCGTTGCATGCGTGGGTTCGGTTACGCCCTGGCAGCGTAGACCGCTGCGACCTTTTTTGTCAAGTTTGATGCGTGACACCGCCTCACCCATAAAGAAAGAGGGGGCGGCCCGCAGGACCGCCCCCTCACATCTCCAGTCAGAAAGCCGTCACGACGCTAGGCCGTCACGTCCTCCTGCCTCAGCAGATTCGCCCACTGGGTATCGACCCACTCCTGGCAGTGCTCCAGGATGTGCTCATTTCCCGGCTTGAACAGATGACGGAAGCGGGCCTGCTGCTTGAGCCAGTCCGCGATCGGCTTCCGTTCCTTGGGCTTCTTGTTGATCGTGTAGACACCGTTCTCGACCTCGAAGAGCGGCCAGAAGTTGCACTCCACGGCCTCCTTCGCGATCTGCATCCCCATCTCGGACGGGAAGCCCCAGCCCACGGTGCACGGCATCAGGATGTTGATGAACGCGGGACCGTCGCAGGCCAGCGCCTTCTCCACCTTGGTAGCCAGGTCCTTCCAATGGAAGGGCGTGGTCTGGGCCACGTAGGGAATGTTGTGCGCGACCAGGATCTTGGTCAGGTCCTTGCGATCCTGCTCCTTGCCCTGCTTCACCGAACCCGCGGGCGCGGTGGAGGTGTGGGCGCCGAACGGCGTGGCGCTGGAACGCTGGATGCCGGTGTTCATGTACGCGTTGTTGTCGTAGCACACGTACAGCATGTTGTGGCCGCGTTCCATGGCCCCGGACAGCGACTGCAGGCCGATGTCGTAGGTGCCGCCGTCGCCGCCGAACGCGATGAAGTTCATGCGTCCGGCCTTCTCGGCCGCTTCGGGCAGGTCGCCGTGCTTCTTCAGCGACCGGTAGGCCGCCTCGACACCGCTGACCGTGGCCGCTGCGTTCTCGAACGCGCTGTGGATGAACGAGGTCTTCCAGGCGGTGTACGGGTAGATGGTGCTGATGACTTCCATGCAGCCGGTCGCACCGCCGACGACGGTGTTTTCCCCCGCGGTCAGCATGATCTGCCGCAGGATGTTCGCGCCCGTACAGCCGGCGCAAGCCCGGTGTCCGCCACAGAAGAGATCCTCGTTCTGGACGAGCTGCTTCAGATTGACAGCCATTGGATCCTCCTCTCTATGCCCGGATACCGAGCAGGTTGTGGGTGGGAACGTCCTGGCCCGCGGCGATCTTCTGTAGGGCCTCGATCACCTCGGCGGCGTGGCCCAGCTCGAAGTCGCGGCCACCCAGACCGTAGATCCAGTTGTGAACCGGCGGCACGTTGGTGCCACCGTAAAGGGCACTGCGAAGCTCGGTGAACACCGGACCGCCGTCGCCGCCGAAACTGGCGGAACGGTCGAGCACGGCGACGGCCTTGCGGCCCTCGAGCGACGCGCGCAACAACGCGGCCGGGAACGGCCGGAACATGCGCAGCTTCAACAGACCGACCTTGACGCCCTTCTCGCGGTACTCGTCGATGACGTCCTTGGCGGTGCCGGCGCTGGAGCCCAGGACCACCATGACCAGGTCGGCGTCATCCATCTTGTACTCTTCGAAGAAGCTGTAGCGACGACCGGTGAGGTCGGCGTACTCGTCGAAGACCTTGCTCGCCACGTCGAAGACGCGCGGGTAGGCCTGCATCTGGCTCCACTTGTGCTCGAAGTAGTAGTCGGTCAGATCCAGCGGGCCGACCGTGAGCGGGTTGGCCGGATCCAACACCGTGTACTGGTGCTTGTACGGGCCGATGAACTCGAATGCGGCGTCGTCACTCAGCGTGTAGAGGGCGTCCTCCTTGTGGCTGATGATGAAGCCGTCGTAGTTCGTCATCGCCGGCAAGCGCACGTCCATGTGCTCGGAGATGCGGAAGTTGATCAGGGCCGAGTCGTAGGCTTCCTGGGCGTTCTCGCAGAAGTGGTGGATCCACCCCGCGTCACGACCACCCATGGAGTCACTGTGGTCACAGTGAATGTTGATGTTGCCCGACAGGGCCCGGTTCACCAGCGCCATCTGGATCGGCAGGCGCAGCGACGCGGCGATGTAGA
This sequence comes from uncultured Fibrobacteraceae bacterium, assembly GCA_964547085.1. GTDB lineage: Bacteria > Krumholzibacteriota > Krumholzibacteriia > LZORAL124-64-63 > LZORAL124-64-63 > Glo-17. The sequence goes on from CAZJMO010000029.1 coordinate 6,383, forward strand.
CGATCTCCCACATCAACGCGAAACCGGCCGAACTGGTGGCCGTAATCGTGCGGGCGCCGGCGGCAGCCGCACCGACCGCGGCGGACATGGCCGAGTGCTCGCTCTCGACGAGAATGATCTCGGCGGTACTCTGCCCGTTCGCCACGAACTCGGCGAACTTGTGCATCATCTCGGTCTGCGGCGTGATCGGGAACGTCGAAGCGATATGCGGACGGGCCTGCTTGAAAGCCAGGGCCACAGCCTCGTTACCGCTCAGCGCCACGAGCTTTTGTTCGACAGTTTTGGTCATTCGAGGCGCCTCCTATTTTTCCTCGCGGATCATCACCAGCGCGGCCTTGCCCTTGGCGGCAGGCGGGCACTCGGTGGCACAGATTCCGCAACCCTTGCAATGGTCGAGCTTGATGCCCACCATCTTCGGCTTGTCACCGCTCAGATCCACCTCGATGGCGGAGTCCGGGCAGTAGATCCAGCAGAACAGGCAGTTGATGCAGTTCTCGGCGTGGAACTGGGGCACGTACGTGCGCCAGTCGCCGGTTTTGAAATCGATCGCGTTGCCGGCCTCGGGGATGATGCCGGCCTCGGGCAGTTCCTGCGCACGCTTCAGGCTCATGCCGACACCACCTCGTTGTAGGCCTGCTCGACGGCACGGAGGTTGCCCTCGACGACGGCCTGGGAGAACTTCTTACTAAACTTTTCCTGCATCGCTGCCTTGAGCTCGTCCAGTTCCATGAACGGTTCGGCTGCGAGCAGCGCACCGGTCATCGGCATGTTCGGAATGGGCTTGCCGAAGCTGTCGATGGCGATCTTCGTGGCATCCACGGTGTAGATCTTGGTGCTCTTGACACCCAGCTTCTTCTGCATCTCGCCCGGCGTGAGCGACGAGTTCACCAGGAACACAGTGTTCTCGTCGGTGCCGGCGGTCACGCCGGCAGCCGCTGAATCGATCAGCGACGCGTCCAGGACGACCACGAGCCCGGGATGCTCGATGCCGCAGTGGCGGCGGATCGGCGTCTCGGAGATCCGCGTGTATCCGCGCATGGGAGCACCGCGGCGTTCCGGGCCGTATTCGGGGAATCCCTGTCCGTACTTGCCTTTGGCGAGCACGGCCTGGGCCACGAACATGGCCGCGGTCTTGGCACCCTGGCCACCGCGTGCGTGCCAGCGGATTTCGACCATCTGAGCAGCCATCAGTCACCTTCCTTAGATTGGCAGGGTTTGGCGCATCCGGTATGTACTATCGGGAGTGCGAAAAGGTATACGGTGTAGCCAAATTAGACATCCGACCCGATCGACACAAGAATAAAGGGGCGCCGCTATATGCGACGCCCCAGGTATGGTTTTGAGGAAATTACTTAGCCAAGACCGCCTTGACGGTCACGGCGCGGTGCCCATCGTCGAGACGCACGAAGTAGACGCCCGCCGCCGCCGTACGGCCGCGTCCGTCGACGCCGGTCCAGGTCGCCTCATGGCGCCCCGCCGGCAGAGTGCCTTCGTGCAGGGTCCGCACCAGACGACCGCGCACGTCGAACACCTGTAGCAGCGCCCGCCCGGTTGACGGCAGATCAAACGCCACGGTCGTCCGCGGGTTGAACGGGTTGGGCGAGACGCGGGAAATGGCCAGCGCCTGCGGCAGACCGTCTTCGGTAACCGCCGTGACGTCACCGGTCGCCTCGTACCGCTCGCTGAATCCGCCGGTATGACCGTCCGCATCGACGGCGCACACGACGTAGTACCAGTCGCCCGTCGGCGGGGTGTCCTCGCACTGGCGGGTCGGCGCAGTCACGGTCGTGCAAACCAGACCCGAAGCCGGCACGAACACGGCCGACGAATCGCGGTAGACCGCATAGGTGACCGCATCGGTGTTCGCTTCCCAGGTCAGGCTCACGACACCCGCGGTCGTCGTTCCGGCCAGGCCGGACACCAGGGACGGACCGACCTGCTCGGCCGTGGGACCGCCGTGGAGGCCGCGGTCAGCCGCGCCGCCGTCGGGATCGGCGCCCGCAAACTGGCTCGCGCTGTCGATGAGGGGAGAGTGCAGCCCCGGTGCGAAGTCGCCGCCCGCGGCGTCGATGAACACGGGATCGACGACCAGGTCGTGCTCGTTCTGGCCCATGGCGAAATCGCCGCCGATGTTGCCGTACGCGAGGTTCCAGTCGGCCTCGATACCGGTGCCGGCCAGGAACAGCCCGCCGCCGGTATTCTCGACCGCCACGATGTCGTAGACCTGGACCGGCCCGGTCACGGACACGAAGGCGCCGCCGCCGGTCTGACCGCTGTTGGCGTACAACACGCAGTTGCGGATCACGCCCGCGGGAAGGCTCTGGCAGAAGATGCCGCCGCCGAGGCCGCTCGCGGTGTTGTTCGCCATCAGGACGTTGCTCAACTGCAATTCACCGACGTTGGTGAAGATGCCGCCGCCGGTGGACGTCCAGCTCTGGTTGCCGGTGATGTCGACGCGCTCGAGCACCAGCGTGGCTTCGAACGCGTACGCGCCGCCGCCGCTGGACACCGAACGGTTGCCGGCGATCGTCAGATCGGTACCGGTGACCGAAGCGCCGGCGACCACCGCCAGGGCACCACCCCGGCCGGCGCCGCCACCGCGGAACTCACTGTCGGTGATCGTCGCTACGCCGCCGTCGACATACACGGCCGCTCCGTAGAAGCTGTCGGTGCTGTCGCTGTTGGCGTTCTGGAAGAAACCACACCGCTCGATCGTCGCATTCTCGCAACCCGAGAGCGCGATCGCGCCGCCGTGGCTCGCGACGTTGCCGGTGAACTCGCAGTCGGCGATCACCGGAGCCCCGCCCGTTGCCAGGATGGCGCCGCCCCAGCCGATGTCGGTTCCGGGTTCGGCGCGGTTGTTCTCGAAACGACAGTTCTGGATCACCGGCGAGGCGCCGATGCTGGTAATGGCCGAGCCGTGGCGTCCGTTGACCGGAACCGACCCGATCACACCCTGGCAGTCGTGGAAGGTGATGCCGTCGACACCGCAGTAGTCCGCGGCCTGGGACCCGAAGCGGATCGTCCCGTTGACCCCGCGCAACCGCGTGGGATAAGCGTCGGGATCGCGCTCGGAGAAGTCGGCGTTCCACCCGCCCATGATGTGGCACATGGAGTTCATGGTGATGGACGTCTCGAGATAATCGCCGGTGGCGATCATGATGGTATCACGACCGGCGCCGGCCATCACCGCATCGGCGATGCTGTGCGCAGCCGTGGCCGGCGTGTCGTACGGCGCAATGTTGCTGCCCTCGGCCGACACGAACCGTGTTTCGTGGCCGAGGATCCCGAACTCGCCTTCGGAGAATCCGAATCCCCGCGACGTCCCCTCGCCCGGGAACACCAGGACGGTGGCGCGGTCGGTCGTCACGTTGGGCAGCACCCAATCGTAGCTGCCGGTATTCACGACGTCCGTGGCGATGATTTCGTTCTGGCACGAGCCCTCGGTGCCGTAGTAGAGGTCGACCGTGGCGACCGGCTGATTCTGGGTGTACCAGTTGACGGTGACGGTCTCGTCGGCGTAGTAGAGATGGTCCTCCTCGGGCGAGGAGACGCCCACCTCGACCACGGGCGCCTCGTAGCGCAGCGCGGTCACGTTCGTCCCGATGTTGCAGGAGCCGTATTCCACGTAGCAGTAGCCGGAATTGCCCCAGTCGTTGCCCCACGAGTTCTTGACGATCCAGACGCCGCCGTCACCCATGCGATCGTCCCAGCCCACGATCAGCACGAGATGGTTCGTCCCCGAACCGGACACATCGATGATGCCGCCGGCGTAATCGTCCCAGGCGGTGTTCGCGTCCACCGATGTGCAGACCGGACCGTTGGCCATGATCTCGGCCTTGATCTGGTCCACGTTGTTCGTAATGCTCACCCATTCGACGATGTCCGCGAACTTGAGGTAGTCTCCCTGGGTGCACGGAACCGAATCGCTGCCCTCGTAGGGCATGCAACCCTCCAGCACGCCGCCGTAGTTCGCGAACACGTAGTAGGCCGAGCCGGCCCAGCCGCCGCCGCAACCCGATCCATAGGGGTTGCAGGATACGAGCTGCTGCTCCGAGAGATCGAGCGTCTTGCCGTAGTTGATCCGGATCTTCGCCTCCATCTCGCCGGTCGCCGCAAACGCCCAGCACGACCCGCAATCGCCCTGGTTCTTGGCGGGCGTCATCCCGTCGAGAGCAATCCAGTCGAAGGACGAAGGCAACGGATCCTTGTCCGTCGGGATCAACTCATGATGCTGCTCCAGGATTTTCTCATAGTCCGCCGGCGGCACGAAACCGCGGCTGTGCGTCTGCGCCAGGGCTGCCCCGGCCGACACGACGAAGGAAACCAGCACGATCGCGGCGATCACGCTGCGCATCGACGATTTGCTGCGGGGAGGGTTGTCGAATGACATGAGTTACTGCTCCAGGGGCTGAGGAGGGCGTGCATGCCATGTCGTCGGGCGGCCTGCAACGCATTGACGGCCCGGACGGCGCATCGGGCACGACATAGTATACGATCTAATAGTCACAAAACAGTAGATCAATATGCATGCCTAAACATGCGACGATTATAATAATCGTTCATAAATACTAAAAACTACCAGAGTCCGACGGGATCCACGTCCATCATGACGTCGAGATCGCGATGGACATCTTTGAGTGCCCGACAGCAGTCCGCGACCCACGCCTTCTGGCCGCGGGAGAGGTCGCCCTTGATCAGGAGCTGCTCGCGATAACGACCCTGGAGCCGTGCGAAGACACCCGGCGCCGGCCCCAGGATGTCACGGTCCGGGCCGCCGAGTTCGCGTTCGAGCGCGCCGGCGAGCTGGGTGGCCGCGTGCGCGACCGCGCCCTGCTCCGGTCCGCTCAGGCCCAGGCGCACAAGCCGGCGGAACGGTGGATAGTCGGCGGCGCGTCGGTGCGCGCATTCGGAGCTGGCGAAGGTGTCGAAATCATGGTCGGCCGCGGCCAGGATCACGGGGTGATCGGGTTGCCAGGTCTGCAGGAGCACGCGGCCGGCATCGGTGCGGCCGGCGCGGCCGGAGACCTGGGTCAGCAGCTGGAAGACCCGCTCCGAAGCGCGGTAGTCCGGGAGCGAAAGTCCGTCGTCGGCCGCCAGCACGCCCACCAGCGCCACGCCCGGGAAATGATGTCCCTTGGCCACCATCTGCGTGCCGACCAGGATGTCGGCCTCGCCGCGGGCGAAGGCAGCCAGGATGCGCGCGTGGGCGCCGCGACGGCGGGTGGTGTCGTGATCCAGTCGGAGAATACGCGCGTCGGGGAACGTGGCCTGCAGCACGAGTTCGGATTTCTCGGTGCCGCCGCCGCCGGGCAGGAACGCCGGCGACTGGCACTCGGGACAGACGTCGGGGACCTCGCGCTGGAATCCGCAATAGTGGCAGAGCAGGCGCCGCGGTTTCAGATGCCACGTCAGGCCGATGTCGCAGTGCGGGCACATGACGACGGACCCGCAGTCGCGGCACTGGAGCTGCCGCGCGAACCCCCGGCGGTTGTGATAGAGGATGACCTGGCGCTTGGCGGCGAGGGTCTCCTCCACCGCCTCGAGCAGACGCTGGCTGAAGCCGTCGAGCGGTGTCTCGCCGCGCAGGTCCACCAGATCCACCACCGGCATCTCCCCGCCCATGCGGTCCGGCAGCGAGAAGAACCGGTGCCGACCTTCCCGGGCGCGTGACCAGCTGCCCAGATCCGGCGTCGCCGATCCCAGCAGCACGACCGCGCCCGCCTCGCGTCCCCGCACCAGCGCCAGGTCGCGCGCGTGGTAACGCGGCTTCTCGTCCTGCTTGTAGCTCGACTCGTGCTCCTCGTCCACGACGATCACGCCCAGGTTCCGCACCGGCGCGAACAGCGCCGACCGCGGCCCCACGATCACCTTCAGTTCGCCCGCCGCCGCGGCCTCGTGCACGCGGCAACGCTCGCCCGCCGACATGCCGCTGTGGATCGCGGCGGCCTGGTCGCCGAAACGCGCGGTGATGCGCGCCAGCGTCTGCGGCGTCAGCGCGATCTCCGGCAGCAGGTACAGCGCGGTGCGCCCACGTTCGAGCGCGTCTTTGATCACGCGGAGGAAGACCTCGGTCTTGCCGCTGCCGGTCACGCCGTACAGCAGCACCGATTCGTATCGCCCCGCCTCCAGGCTCTCGTGCGCCGCGGCCACCACGGCGACCTGCGCAGCGGTGAGCGTCACGGACTCGGCGTCGTTCAGCGGGAACACCGGCGACTCGGTCCGTGTGCGCCGTCCCCGCGTCCCCGGTTTCGGCGGATGGAACAGCGGCACGACCTCGCCCGGCGACAACGCGTAGTACCCCGCCATCCACGACAGCAGACGCAAACGGTCGGCCTCCAGCCGGTACGCCGGCGGCAGCAGGCTCTCGAGGTCGCGCAGGGTATAACCGTTCAGCTCGGTCGCGTGGTCGGGGTCGGCGCGGGTCTCGGCGACCAGACCGATCAGACCACGCCGCCGCCCGAACGGCGCGCGCACCAGATCCCCGGACACCGGCGGCGTGTCGGACACGGCCGGGGTCCAGCGGTAGGTGAAGGCGCCGGGCAGCGGCACCGGCAGCAGGACATCGACGAGCAGGCTTTCCACGGGACTCCTCGCGGGCGGGGTGGCGCCATGGTAGCGGTCCGGCTGCGCGAGGACAAGACGCACGAAGACGCGGCCCTCCGGACCGCGTCTCGGGAACAGTGGCACATGCGGCGACGGATCAGTGCCGGACGCCCAGCACCTCGTTCACCTTGTCCACCAGCCGCAGCGGGCTGAAGGGCTTGGTGATGTAATCGTCGGCGCCGGCGGCAAGGCCCGCTTCGCGGTCGCCCTTGCCGGCGCGGGCGGTGAGCATGAGCACCGGGATATGACTGGTGCGCGGGTTCTGCTTCAATTCGCGGCACACGGTCAGACCGTCGCTACCGGGCATCATGACGTCGAGGATGACCAGGTCGGGCTCCTCGCTCATGGCCATCTGCAGCGCCTCTTGACCGTCGTTGGCCTCGACGACAAGAAAGCCCTCGGCCTCGAGGCTGAAGTCCATGATGTTGCGAATGTTGGCCTCGTCGTCGCAGACCAGGATCTTCTGCACGCTGTTGCCTCCGTCGATGGCTTCGAAGTTTGTCCTGTCTGGATATTCGGCATTCACGTTGCGGACTTGAGCCTCAACCGCGAATCATCTGCACCGGGTACAGCGGCGCCGGACGCTTGAGATCCTCGCCGTCGTCGGCCCGCTGGCGCAGATCCTCGATCAGCACCCGCCGTCGCTCGGCCTCCTCCAGGAAGATCGCGGCCAGACGGGGACAGTAGCGGGTGCCGGCCAGGGCCTGGATCTCCGCCAGGGCGACCTGGAGCGGCACCGCCGGCCGCCACGGACGGCGCTGCAGCAGCGCGCGCAGGCTGTCGGTCAGCGCGATCAGTCGCGACCCGAGCGGAATCGCCTCGCCGGCCAATCCCTTGGGATAACCGGTCCCGTCGTAGTTCTCGTGGTGGTGCAGGATGATCTGGCGCACCTTCGGCGGCGGCTGCAACGGCGCCAGGGTGACCAGGCCCACCTGCACGTGACGTTCGACCTGGCCGCGCTCGATGTCGGTGAGCGCCTCGATCTTGTTCAGCAGGTGCGGCGGCACGCTGCCCAGACCGACATCGTAATACTGGAGCGCGAACGCCAGGTGACGGATCTCCGTCGCGGGCAGTCCCAGACGGCGGGCCGTCGCCAGGCAGATCTCCTGGCAGATCCCCGCCACGTCGGCGTGCGGCAACGTGCCCACACGCGTGGTCACGCGCAGCGAAGACTGGATGGCGGCGAAATCCCGCACCTGCTCCTCGTGGCCCTCGAAGCGACTCAGAAGGTGGACCAACCGGGGCGCCATGGCCTCCAGCAGCATCCGGTCGTCATCCGACAGCGGCCGGCCGTCGACGCGGTCGCGCACCGCCACCACGCCCACCGTCACACCGTCGTTGTCCAGCGGCACGCACAGCGCCGTGGATTCGCCGGCCAGCAACACGTCGCCCGTGTCGGGCACCTGCAGGAGCGATTCGTTGTCCCGCCAGGCACGACCGGCCAGCCCCACTCCGGCCGACAGCCGTAGATCCAGGAGCTGTCCCGCCGGCAACCCGGTCGCCGCCAGCGCAGAGAGGTGGTCGCCGGCGGCGTCGGCCTTGAGCAGGATCGCCGTGCGCACGCCGAGGTTCTCGCCCACCCAGTGGATCATCCGCTGCAGGAAGAGGCGCGGCTCGTGGAACACGGGGTTGATCGCCGCCGGCGGTTCGGGCATGACCACGTGCGGGCGGCGCGGCAGAAGCACCGTGAAGCGCGCCCCGCCGGTGGGCACGTTCTCGGCCCAGATTCGTCCGTCGTGCCAGCTGACGATGTCCTGGCAGATCGACAGCCCCACGCCCTGGCCGCCGACCTCGCGGGTGCTCGACCCGTCGACCTGGTAGAACTGCTCGAAGATGGTGTGGAGCTTCTCCTCCGGGATGCCGATGCCCGAATCCTCCACCACCAGCCGCACGGCCGTCCCCTGTTCGGAGAGCCGCACGAGAATCCGTCCGCCCTCGGGCGTGAACTTGAGGGCGTTGTCGACCAGATGCCCCAGCAACTGCTGGCAAAGCACGGGGTCGGCTTCCAGCACGACCGCGGCCGACGTCACCTCCACCGCGAGATCCCGGCCGCCGCTCGCCGCGCGTTGCCGCCAGTCCTCGGCGAGCCGACGCGTGAGTCCGGCCACGTCGCACTCGGTGCGCTCGACGTGCGTCGTGCCGTCCTCCATGCGGTCCAGGTCGAGGAGGTCGTTGATGATCTCCTTGAACTGCTGCCCCTGGTCGTAGATGACGTTGAGGAACTCCCGCCGCATCTCCCCGGACATGTCTTCGCCGCGCTCGCGGAGCATCTCGGCATAGCCGATGATCGAGGTCAGCGGCGTCCGCAGCTCGTGGCTCACGTTGGCCACGAAGTTGCTGCGCAGGTCGCTCAGGGCCTGCAGGCGCTCGTTGGCCTGCGACAGTTCGTTGTGCTTGCCGGCCAGCCGCTCGCGCATCTCGAGCACCTCGAGGAGCGCGGCGACCTGGCGCGCGAGAAGTTCCAGGTAGCGGATGCGCAGCAGGTCCGGCGCGTGGCCGATCTCGGGACGGCGCATCTCCAGAAAGCCGTGCACGGAGCCTGCGGGATCGGTCAGCGGCGTCACCAGACGCTGCCCGATAGGCCATTCGGCCTCGTCCGCGGGCACGCTCGGCGGCCAGTCCGCCGCCGGCGGCGGCACCAGGTAACTGTCGGAGATCCGGAATCGCGGGTGGACGAGCCGGTCGTATTCCTCGCGGTCGGTGTGGGTGCCGGCCAGCTCGCGCATTTCGCGCTCGTCGTTGCTGGCGATCGCCTGGACCTCGAACGCGTCGAGCGAGTCGGACCACTGGTGCAGCGCCACCTTCTCGAACCCGAAGAGCATGCTCACCACATCGACCACGTACTGCAGCAGATCCTTCCGGCCGCGCCGTGCCTGCATCTCGACCGCGCCGGCCATCAGATGCTCCAGCAGACGGGATCTGCGTCCCGCATCGCGCGCCAGGTCATGGCTCCTGGCCGCCGCCGCCTCGGCATCGTCGCGCGTGCTGCCGGCCACGGTGATGGCGGCCTCCAGCTCGTCGTTCGCCCGTTCCAGCGCCCGACACCGCGCCGCCACCGCGTCATGATCCCGCTGCAGATGCGTGACCAGCTCGCGCAGCACCAATGCCGCCAGAACCGCCAGCGCAGAGACGTGGACCAGCGCCGCCGCCAGATTTCGCCCCAGCAACGGCTGCCCGACATCGCCGCCCAGCAGTCCCAGGAAGACCGCGACGACCATGGGCGTGTACAGCACCGTCCGGCAGCGCCACGACCGGGAACCGCAGATCAGCGGTCGCGTCGCGGCCACCGCCAAAACCAGCAGGCCCAGGTCGAGCAGCGAGAACGCCGCCGTCAGAAACGGCGCCGGCTCGATGGTCATGCCGCGCCCCAGCGCCCGGAGCAGACACGCCGGCGCCAGCACCAGGCCCAGGAAGCGGAGCTGTCGCCAGCCTTCGACCCGTTCCCGCCGCCAGGCCACATGGCTCAGCATCGCGATCGACACGCCGAGCATTCCGTTGGCCGCCAGATAGACCGCGGCCTGCCGCTCGCTCAACAGCGGCAGCAGTGCGTCGGTCAGGGCCGGAATGCCGATCGGCAGCGCCATGATCTCCTACCCGGTGGTCGTCCGGGCGGCCAGAAGTTCCCGCACCCGGCTGACCAGGCGCGCAATGGT
>CAZJMO010000030.1:0-16465 GCA_964547085.1 uncultured Fibrobacteraceae bacterium
CGCATGGAGCTGGGCGGCGCCCGGGCCGACCTGGGCGCCGCTCGCGCAGCCGAGAGCAACACGCTGGTGCGGCTGGCCACCGCCGCGGGCGGCGACCCGAACGAGGTGTCCGCCGTGCGCGGGGCTCTGGTCGTCGATTCTTCGGTGCCGCAACTGGCCGAGCTGCTGGACGACCTCGACTCGGCGCCGAGGCTGCGGATCGCCGGCGCCGCGGTCGATGAACGCGTTGCCGTCGTGACCAGGGCGTCACGGTTGCGCTTGCCGGACATCGCGGTGGAGGCCGGTCTGCGGAGCGCTCCAGACGGCGATTCCTTCGATGCAGGACTGAGCTTCGCCGTGCCGCTCTTCGATCGCGGCGGCGCGCGGGTGAGAGCCGCGCGGGCCACCGCCGCGGCCGCGGAATGGCGCGCGCTCGGGGTTCGGCGCGAACTGGTGGCCGCGGTGCACGAGGCGCATGCTGCGCTGGCGGTCGCCGTCGAGTCAGCGGTGCTCTACGACGAGGTCGTGGTGCCGGAAGCGACCGCTGCGTTGCTGGCCGCCGAGGCAGCCTACACGGCCGGTGACGCGGATCTGACGGGGATCCTGCAGATCACCCGCGATTGGCTCGCGGCGCGCATGGTGCGGCTGGATTTGCTTCTGGCGGCTGCCCGGGCGCGGGCGTCGCTGTCCGCACTGCTCTGACGAGGCAGCCTCCCGGAGGTAAGCGAAGCCCCCGGCCTTGCGGTCGGGGGCTCCTCGTTTTGAACGCGGGCGATGTTTGTCGCCGACCTAGTTGTTGTAGGCCTTGGTCCAGGTCTTGTCGAACTCGGCCAGGGTCTCGGCGAAGAGGTCCATGGCCTTCTGGATCGGGGCCGGGGTCTCCAGGTCCACGCCGGCGGACCGCAGGATATCCAGCGGCGGGGCGCTGCAGCCGGCCTTGAGCAGGCCGTTGATGTAGCGCTGGGCGGCCTTGTCGCCCTTGTCGCCGATCTCCTCGGCCAGCGCCAGACCGCTGGTCAGGCCGGTGGCGTAGGTGAAGACGTAGAAGTTGTAGTAGAAGTGGGGGATGAACATCCACTCGCACTCGTCGTCCTGGTCCATGGCGAAGTCGGGACCGTAGTACGTCCCGATGAGTTCCTTGTACTTGGCGTTGAGCCACTCGGCGGTCAGCGGGTTGCCGGCCTCGGCGTGCTCATGCAACTGGAGCTCGAAGTCCGCGAACAGGGTCTGGCGGAAGATGGTCTGGCGCATGCTCTCCAGCCGCTGGTTCAGCAGCAGGAGCGTCATGTCCGTGTCCTTCTTGTACTTCTCGAGCATGTAGTCGGTCAGCAGCGCCTCGTTGCAGGTCGAGGCGATCTCGGCCAGGAACGTGGTGTAGCTGCGGTACTGCGGCGGCTGGTTGTTGCTGCTGTAGTGGCTGTGCATGGCGTGGCCGAACTCGTGGGCGCAGGTCGAGACGGCGTCCAGGGAATCGTCGAAGTTCTGCAGCACATAGGGATGCAGTTCGGCTGCGAGTCCGCCGTTGCTGTAGGCGCCGGAGCGTTTGTCCTCGTTGGGGTAGACGTCGGTCCAGCCGTTGGTCGGGTCCATGCCGATCGACACCTGGGCCACGTATTCCTTGCCCAGCGGCTTCAGCGCAACCTTGATGAGTTCCACACCCTCCTCGTAGGTCATGGGCTGTTCCACGTCCTCGAGCATCGGGTTGTAGAGGTTGGCGAAGTCCAGCGGCTGATCGAGGCCCAGGACCTTCTTGCGCAGCGTTACGTACTTGTGCAGCGTTTCCGGGAGGTTCTCGCGGATCGTCGCGATGAGGTTCTTGTAGGTCGCCTCGGAGATGTTGTCGCCGTCGAGGGCGGCCTGCAGGCAGGAGTCGTAGCCGCGGGCTTCCTTGGTGGCGATATGGTTCTTCACGACACCGTTGAGCATCACCGCGAAGGTGTTCTCGTAGCCGCGCAGGGTGGCGAAGAAGCCGTCGGCCGCCTGCTTGCGGACGGCGTACGTGGGCGCCGAGCGCAACGTGCCGAAGTTGTTCAGGGTCAACGGACGCGCTTCACCGTCTTCGCCGATGATCTCCGGGAATTCGATGTCGACGCTCAGCAGCGCCTCGAATGCGTCGCTCGGGGTTCCACGCATGCGACCGGTGACGGCCATCAGGCTCTCGCCGCCGGCGTCAAGGGTGTGCTCCTGCTGCCGCCACATCTCCTCGAAACTGTACTTCCACTCCGCCATCTCGTCGTTTTCGGCCATCCAGCCCTCGACGGTTTCGCGGGGGATCGTCAACAGTTCGGGCTGCATCCAGCTGGCGGCCTGGCTGAACTTGGGACCGAGCTGACCGACCCGGCCCTGACGGACGCGGGCGTCGTTGTCGCCCTGGTCGATGTCGAAACGCAACTGCGCGTAGATCATCAGGCGGTAGAAGCGTTCCACCATGCCCCGGACGTGCGTCTGGGCGGCCAGCAGGGTCTCGGCGGACTCGCCCAGGCGTCCCTGGTACTCGCCCAGGGAGGGGATGTCCTGCTCGAAGGCGGCCAGTTCGGCCTCCCAAGCCTCGATCGTGGGGAAGATGTGATCCCATTGCCATTGATATCCGGTAGGGATATCGCTGCGGGGGGCGGCGGCATCCGGCGTATACGCCAGGCTGGGCAGGGCCAGCAACAGGCAACCGAACACCAGGACGAGACGGAGCGAACCGTTCGCGCGCTGGATCATTGAGGACCTCCATGGGGTGGTGACAGAAGTTAGCCCGGCTCTTGGGAGGCCGGGCTCGCCGGGGGAATTGTCTGGCCGATCAGCGGACTGCCCGGCCGAATTTGTCGAAGACCGGAGAGGCAAGGCTCTTGGCCTCCTCGGGAAGCGGAAGTTCTTCGGGATCCCAACCGAATTCACCGGCGGCGATCTCGTGGAAATGCAGGACACGACCGCCGATGCCGGCAGCGTAAAGGTTGGTGCCGCTGGTGCCCCAGATATCGAAGAGGATGAGGCCGTCTTCGTACAGCTCGTGGACCGAGTCGTAGGGTGGATCGACGCGGTTGATCCGACCATCCTCGGTGGTTGCCCAGACCGTATCCGCCTCACCGCTGTGGAGCCCGTAGATCCGGGACCCGATCGAGGGGCTGAAACGTTCGCCCCAGGTCAATCGGCCACTCTGGGATTCCTCGAGCTGGTAGAGCCGGCCTTCCTCCGTGCCGATGAAGTTACCGGGGATCCGCGAACTGCTCATCGAGGAGGTCACCCATTCCGTGCCACCGGTGATCTTGCGAAGCTGCCAGTCGGTTTCGGGGTCTTCCATGAGGATGGTGCCGGCCGAACCGGTGATGCCATAATGCGTGATCGCGGTGAGCGACTCGATGTCCTCGCTGATCAGGAGCGTGTCGAGGACCGTGTTCTCGGCGTCGCGGATGTAGATCTCTTCCGGAGACTTGGTCCAGGTCCCGCCGGCGAGCTGGAGCAACGTTCCGTCGCGTCCGCAGGCCATGATGCGGTCCTGGTACTCGCCGACCGAGAAGAGGTGCTTGTCGGTGCCGCTGTCCATGGCGGACCAGCCGGAGCCGGTGTTGCGCAGGATGACACCGTTGTGGCCGGTGATGTAGACCGAGCCGCTTCCGTCGCCCCAGACGCTGGTCAGGGCCGACTCCGTGCCGCTGGGCTGCTGGGCCCAGTCGGTGCCGTTCCAGTGGAAGATCAGGCCAGGCTGACCGACGATGTAGACATCGTTGTCCGCGGTGCCCCAGATGCCCAGGAACCAGTTGCCAACGGGCGGTTCGGGCTGGTCGGGGTAAGTGGGATTGCTCTTGTCGTCGCTGCACCCTATCGCCAGCGCCAAAAGGAGAAGCAGAAGGGTGATCAGCGTCCCGACGGTCGCTTGGCGGGTGGTGGAAGCCCGGACAGTCATCGTGGGCAACTCCCTTGGCTTTGATTCGCTGCAGAGGGACCAACATAGACCACGACATACGGCATAGCCGAGCCGTGGCCGAAACCATGAGCTTTGGCTAAAAGTAATGAGTGACAGGGCGAAAGTCCACAGACAACCGAGGTGCTTGAGCTTGCCTGGACCCGATCCCGTGACGTAATTGGGCCGACACGGTTTCCAACCGGGAGAGGTCCGACATGACAGAGACAACAACCAACGACAAAGTGACCGCCTCACTGGTCGCGGAGATCAACGACCTGCGGCGGGACATGAACGCCGTGATCCTGGCGCATTTCTACCAGGAGGCGGCCATTCAGGACGTGGCCGACCATGTGGGCGACAGTCTTTTCCTGGCCCAGCGGGCGGCGGAGACCGACGCCGAGGTCATCGTATTCGCCGGTGTCCATTTCATGGCCGAGACCGCCAAGATCCTCAATCCCGACAAACTCGTCCTGGTGCCGGACCTGACGGCCGGCTGCAGCCTCGCCGACGGTTGCCCCGCCGACGAATTCGCAACCTGGCTCAAGCAGTATCCGGATCACAAGGTGGTCACCTACATCAACTGTTCGGCAGAGACCAAGGCCCTCAGCGACGTGATCTGCACCAGCAGCAACGCCGTGCGCGTCGTGGAGAGTTTTCCGGCCGATCAGCCGCTCGTCTTTGCTCCCGACCGTTTCCTGGGTCGGTGGGTCGCCGAGCAGACCGGCCGCGACCTGGTCCTCTGGCACGGCAGCTGCGAGGTGCACGAGGTCTTCAGCGCGATCGGTCTCGAGGAAATGCGGGAGAAGCATCCCGACGCGGTCGTCGCCGCGCATCCGGAATGTCCCGGCCTGATCCTGGATCAGGCGGACTATGTGGGCTCGACGAGCGGCATCCTGGCGTTCGCCGGCCGGACGCCCGCGCGGGAGGTCATCGTGGTGACCGAGCCGGGAGTCATACACCAGATGCAGAAGGAAAATCCGGACAAGATCCTCATTCCGGCTCCCGGCGCCGACGAGACATGCAGTTGCAATCTCTGCCCGCACATGCGGAAGAACACCATGGAGAAGCTGGCCGCGTGCATGCGGAACCGCAGCCCCGAACTGGTTCTGGACGCGGACCTGGCGAGGTCGGCGCTGATTCCCCTGGAGCGTATGCTGGCGCTGAGTTCCTGATCGCCGCCGCAGCGGTAACGACGACGACCGGCCCCACCAAGGGGACCGGTCGTTTGTCGTTGGACAGGTCGTCTATCGACGGCGGACCGCCGGTGGTCAGTCGCCGGCGTAATCCGAGGCCTGGCGCCGCGACAGCGAGATGCGCCGCCGGTTCACGTCCACCTCGAGGACGCGGACCGTGATCTCGTCACCCTCGTTGAGCACCTCGCGCGGATGCAGCAGGCGACGCTCCGACATTTCGCTGATATGGATGAGCCCCTCGATACCCGGCTGCAGCTGCACGAACGCGCCGAAGTCCACCAGACGGGTGACCGTCCCGGTGACATCTTCGCCCACGCCCATGCCCGCGGCCTGGCTGGGCCAGGGGTCGTCCGCCAGGGTCTTCATGGAGAGGCTGATCCGCTCCCGCCGACCCTCGCCCTGGTTCTGGATCTCGACCACCTCGACCCGGACATCCTGCCCCTCCTTGAGCAGCTCCGACGGATCGCTGATCCGCTGGTGGCTGATCTGGGAGATGTGCACGAGGCCCTCGACGCCGCCGATATCCACGAACGCTCCGTAAGGCATCAGGCGCGACACCTGACCCTCGAACACGGCGCCCGGCGCGAGCGCGTCGCGGGTTGACGCCGCGGCGTCGTCGCGCTCCTGCTGGAGCAGCGTCCGGCGGGACAGGACGATGTTCCTGCCGTCGGGCGAGATCTCCAGGATGCGGAAGCGCTGCACGGTATCCACGTAGGGTTCGGGATCCTCGATGCGACGCAGGTCCATCTGGCTGAACGGGCAGAAGCCACGCTGACCGCCGAGGTCGACCGTGAAGCCGCCCTTGTTGGTGCTGGTGACCTTGCCTTCGACCGGGGCGCCCGCGGACTGGGCCTCCTGGAGGGCCTCGAGGACCTCCTTGCCGCCGCTGCCCGGACTGACCGTTTTGGTCAGTACCAGCCCGTCGCCCGACTTGACGACGAAGCCGCTGACCTCGTCGCCCTCGGCGCAGGTGAGCTGTCCCTCGCCGTCGCGCAGTTCGTTGACCGACATGGGCAACTCGCGCCGCGCGCCGACGTCCACGAAGACCTCGTCGGGGCCGATCTGGACGACGCGGCCGGTCACCTTGTCACCGGGCTTGGGTTCGGGTTTGCTGGTCTCGGTCTGGTTGAGAAGTTCGGAAAACTCCTCGGATTCCCGTCGTTCGTCGTCGTCGGCGAATTCCTGGTTGATGGGCTCGTCTTGCATGTCCGGTCCTGATTCTCCTTGAGGGCATTCGAATACGGCGTTTGCGCTGGTTGTACGCCAGGCTCAGGTAGGATAACCGATGTTGGCCGTCTTGGCGTGAAAATTCTGGGCCGTATCGCGAAAATATGACCTACCGCGAACGGACGCTGTCATGCTCGGAAATCCATGCACTCGGTGGGATTCCGGCTGTACGGGTCACTTCCAGAATTCCTCGACGAAGAGGTCGCCGGGTTCCTTCCGCGTGTGCTTACGGTAGCCGATGCCGCCCAGCATTTTCATCATCCCGTCCACCATCAGCGGATTCCCGCACAGGAACACCGCGGTGCTCTTCGGCGTCACCGTGTGCCCCAGCGCGCGCTCGACCTCGCCGTTTCCGAAAAGGTCGTTGACGAAGCCGACGTGCCCGTTCCAGCCGGCGTCGCGTTCGGGCTGGTCGATGACGGGCAGATAGTGGAACGAGTCGTAGCGCGCGGCGAGACCTTCCAGTTCGCTGCGGTAGCCGAGATCGTAGCTGACGCGACTGCCGTGGACGACGACGGTCCGGCGGTCCTCGCCGAACCGATAGCGGCTGCGGAGCATGCTGATATACGGCGCCAGGCCGGTGCCGGTGGCGACCAGGACGACATCCTTGTCATCGGTGACGTCGTCGAGGGTGAACATGCCGACGATGCGACGACCGAGGAACACGCGGTCGCCCTGATCGAGGGCGAAGAGGCGCGGGGTCAGGGCTCCGGACCGGACCATGGCCACGAAGAACTCGAAATACCGGCCCTGCTGGCTCGAGGAGGCGATGGAGTAGGCGCGCTTGATGATCTTGTCGGGGTCTGCGGGAGCGTCTTCGGCGTCGGCCGTGTGATGGCGCGGGGCGGTGGACGGAAGGCCCAGGATGGTGTACTGGCCGGCGGAAAAGGCCGCCATTTCCTCGTCGGGCGAGACCTGCAGCACGAGCAGGCCGTGGTTGATCTCGTAGCGCATCGTGACCGTGGCGTTCAATTCGGCGGACATGACCCAAACTCCTGGCGTTGCGGGGACTTCTATGGCGGTCGAACCTCCGAAATAGGTTCGGAGCGACCGAAGGATAACATCGCGGACGCATGGCCGACAGGGGGTAAGTGGCGGCGGCGCGGCGGGGGATCGGGCGGTCCAGGGAAATAAATTGACAATAATGGTTATGTATTTAATATATTACCGAGACGGTCGGAGATAGGTCGGCACGACGCCGGCACCGGCGCACCGCGTCGCGAGACGCGGGGCGGTCGGATCGTACGGCGGCCGGGATCTGCACGAAGGACGGGCGATCATGCTGAGAATCACGAAAGCGGAGGACCAGGCGGTCCGGCTGGTCATGCGGCTGGCGGCGTCCGGCGCGCAGATGACGCTCGGGCAGCTGGCGCGGTGCGAAGGACTTCCCGAACCGACGGTGGCCAAGTTGCTCGGGCAGTTGCGTCGCGGGGGTGTCGTGGAGGCGATCCGGGGCCGCCACGGAGGCTACGTCCTCGATGGCGATCCCGCGGCCATCTCCACGGCGCAGGTGCTGCGCGTCCTGGGCACCGATCCGGTCCCGGACCATCCGTGCGTCGTCGATCCCGTGAACGGCGGCGCCTGCCCGCGTACCGGCAACTGCGGTCTGCGGGCGGTGTGGAGGCACCTGCAGGTCCAGGTCCTGGGCCTGCTCGAGAACACCAGTATTGCCGACCTCTTGCGCCTCGAACAACAAGTCGGCGGGCATCTCGAACAGATCTGGCCCCGCCAGGACAGTGAAAACGACCTGATCGGCGATGACACCGCCGTCAACGAAGGAGTTTGAGAGTTCATGAACGACCACAGCATTCAGCCCCTCTTCTCGTGCCGCGGCGTCCACGTCTTCGTGGGTGACAAGGAGATCGTCAAGGGCGTCGATCTGGACATCGAAGCCGGTCGGAAGCACGCGCTGATGGGCCCGAACGGCTCTGGCAAGTCCACGCTCGCGGCCGCTCTCATGGGGCATCCGGCGTACCGCGTCGAGGGCGAGATCCGCTTGCGCGGCGAGGACATCACCACCCTCGAGCCCCACGAGCGGGCCCGCCTCGGGCTGTTCCTGGGGTTCCAGTATCCGGTCGCCGTGCCGGGCGTGACGGTGGCCAGCTTTCTGCGCGCGGCCTTGTCGGCGCGGCTGGGACGCGAGATTCCCGTGCGCGAATTCCGCCAGAAGATGCAGGCGGCGTTCGACTCGCTCGACGTGCCCAAGGACTTCGCCGGCCGCTACCTCAACGACGGGTTTTCCGGCGGCGAGAAGAAGCGGCTCGAGATCATGCAGATGTTGCTCCTGGAACCGGTCGTCGCGCTGCTCGACGAGACGGACAGCGGGCTCGACATCGACGCCTTGAAGATCGTCTCCGAGGGCGTCAACCGCGCCGCTCGACCCGACAACGCGGTTCTGCTGGTGACGCATTACCAGCGGATCCTGGACTACGTCCAACCCGATATCGTGCACGTCTTCATGGACGGCAGGATCGTCAAGACCGGAGGCGCCGAACTGCCCCGCGAGCTCGAGGCGCGCGGCTACGACTGGCTTTCCGATGCTGTCCCCGCGGCTGCGAAAGGATGATCGCATGAGCACCGAGCGCATCGCCGACCTGAACGAGGACTACCGCCGGAAATACGGGTTCTCGGATCCGGAAGCATACCTGCACAAGGCTCCCAAGGGTCTGGACCACGAGACCGTCGAAATGATTTCCCGCTTCAAGGACGAACCCGAATGGATGCGGGCGTTCCGGCACCGAGCCCTGGACACCTTCCTGGCCAAGCCGATGCCGCGCTGGGGCAACCAGGACCGTCTGGGCGGCATCGATTTCAACGACATCCACTACTACGTCAAGCCGTCCGAGGGTTCGGCCAACGACTGGAACGACGTGCCCGAGAACATCAAGCGGACGTTCGAGAAGCTGGGGATACCGGAGGCGGAGCAGAAGTTCCTGGCCGGGGTCTCCGCGCAGTACGAATCCGAGGTCGTGTACCATTCGATCCGCGAGGACCTCGAGAAGCTGGGCGTGATCTTCACCGACATGGACAGCGCGCTGGCCAAGTACCCGGAGATCGTCGAGAAGTACTGGGCGACCGTGATCCCGCCCGAGGACAACAAGTTCTCGGCTCTCAACAGCGCCGTGTGGTCGGGCGGGTCGTTCGTCTACGTGCCCAAGAACGTCAAGGTGGACATCCCGCTGCAGGCGTACTTCCGGATCAACACCAGGAACATGGGGCAGTTCGAGCGCACGATGATCATCGCCGACGAGGGCAGCAGCGTGCACTACATCGAGGGCTGCACGGCGCCGGTGTACTCGACCGACAGCCTGCACTCGGCCGTGGTCGAGCTGGTGGCGCTGCCCGGCGCGCACATCCGCTACACGACCATCCAGAACTGGTCGAACAACGTCTACAACCTGGTCACCAAGCGCGCGCACGCCTACGCCGACTCGGTGGTCGAATGGGTGGACGGCAACATCGGCTCCAAACTCACGATGAAGTACCCGGCGATCCACCTGCTGGGAGAGCGGGCCCACGGCGAGGTCCTCTCGATCGCCTACGCGGGCACGGGTCAGCACCAGGACGCCGGCGCGAAGATGATCCACGCGGCGCCGAACACCACGAGCCGCATCATCAGCAAGTCCATCAGCAAGGACGAGGGCCGCAGTACGTATCGCGGCATGGTCAAGGTCCACAAGGGCTGCGCGGGTTGCCGCACGAACGTGGAGTGCGACGCGCTGCTGATCGGCGAACAGTCCCGCACCGACACCTACCCGACCATGGAGATCGCCGAGAACGACGTGCGCGTGGAGCACGAGGCGCGCGTCTCCAAGCTGGCCGACGAGCAGCTTTTCTACCTTCAGAGCCGAGGCATCGACGCGGAGCAGGCGCGGCTGATGATCGTCAACGGATTCATCGAGCCGTTCGTGCGCGAGCTGCCCATGGAATATGCGGTCGAGATGAACCGCCTGATCGAACTCGAAATGGAGGGCTCCGTTGGCTGACATCGCATACACCGGAATCGGCGGCGGCGCGGCGACGGCGCGCCGGCCTCGCCCGGACATCGAGGCCGTGACCGCGTTCAGTCGAGAGCGAAACGAAACCGGGTTCGCGACCGACTGGCGCCGGCGCGCGGCGGTCGTGTTGGACGCGGTCGCGTATCCCGATCGGGTCGAGCATCTCTGGCGTTACACCGATCCCGACCTGCTGCTGCCGCGACGGCTGCTGGCGACCGACGCCGTCGAGACGCCGGTGATCGCGTTGCCCGCGGATCCGGCGCTGGTGCTGGCGCCGGGCCGGGCGCCGCGGTTGAACGAGGCGGCCCGGGCGAGCGGCCTGTCGATCCAGC
Source organism: uncultured Fibrobacteraceae bacterium (assembly GCA_964547085.1). Taxonomy (GTDB): domain Bacteria; phylum Krumholzibacteriota; class Krumholzibacteriia; order LZORAL124-64-63; family LZORAL124-64-63; genus Glo-17. Next base: position 10,622 of record CAZJMO010000030.1, read on the forward strand.
CGCTGCTGTCGGAGGCCTCGCACGTCGATCTCGTCGGCCGCGCCGTGCCGGCCGGACACGGCTACTTCGAGGCCCTGAACGCCGCGGCCTTCGACACCGGCGTCTGCATCCGCGCCCCGCGCGGGTTCGCCGGTGACCGACCGCTGCGCGTGATCATTCCCGCCCCGGCCGGCCGCGACGTATTGCCGCGCCTGCTGGTGAAGGCCGATCGTGACGCGACTTTGACCGTCGTCGAGGAACACACCGGCGGCGCCGTCGGCAGCGTGGTCGTGGGCGTTACCGAGATCATCGTCGAGGCGAACGCCGAGGTGCGGCACGTCCGGGGGCAGCGCTGGGAGGACGGGGTCGTGGGACGCCTGACGCAGCGCGCGTACGTCGAACGCGCCGCCCGGTTCGTCGGTGCGACCGCGGGGTTCGGCGGCAGCACGGCGAAGCTGAATCTGGGCGGCATCCTGGCGGGGCCCGGCGCGCGCAGCGAACTGGTGGGCGTGACGCTGCCCGAGCGGCGGCAACACCTCGACCATCACACCGCCCACCAGCACCGCAGCGGTCACACCTGGAGCAACATCGACTTCAAGGCGGCGATCACCGACCGTGCGCGCTCGGTCTACACCGGGCTGATCCGTATCGAGAAGGACGCGCCCGGAAGCGAGGCCTTCCAGGAGAACCGGAACCTGCTGCTGTCGGAGCGTGCGCGTGCGGACACCATTCCCGAACTGGAGATCCTCACCGACGACGTCAGCTGCAGCCACGGCGCCACCGCGGCGCCGGTCGACCCCGAACAGCGGTTCTATCTGCAGAGCCGCGGCATGTCCGCGCACGAAGCGGTGCACCTGATCGTCCGGGGATTCGTCGAACCCACGCTGCGGCTGGTGCCGGCGGGCCTGCGCGAGGAACTGGGCGCGCTCGTCGAGCGTCGCCTGCGGCGCATGCAGGGGGCGGGGTGACATGGCCTGGATCCGCGTGATGCCGTTGACGGAGATTCCCGTCGGCCGGGCCCGGCCGGTGCGTGTGGGTCCGGACGATCTGCTGATCTGCCGGCCCGTCGCGGACCGGGTGCACGTCGTCGAGAACGTATGCAGCCACGAAGACGCGGCGTTCGGCGCTCAGGATCTCGACGGCGATGTCGTCACCTGTCCGCGCCACGGAGCCCGCTTCGACATCACCACCGGCGCGGTTCTGAGCAGCCCCGCGCCGGTGGGTATCGACGCCTACCCGGCCCGCATCGCGGGCGACTGGGTCGAGGCGGATCTGGAGGTGTGATCATGGCCAAGACGGAGCGCACCTCGACCGGTGTCGTCCAGCCGCAGCCGGACACCCTGGCCACGGGTATGGCGCGGGAACGATTCCCGTTGCTGGACCGCACCATCGGCGGACGTCCGCTGGTCTATCTCGACACCGCGGCCACGAGCCAGAAGCCCGAGGTCGTGCTGGCTGCTCTGGACCGATTCTACCGCCACACCAACGCCAACGCTCACAGCCACCATCACGCCCACCTGCTGGCGGAGCTCGGCGCCGTCGTGACACTCGCGACCGCGGCGTACGAGGAATGCCGCCGCAGGGTGGCCGACTGGATCGGCGCGCCGCAACCGGAGGACGTCGTCATCACGCGGGGCGCCACCACGGCGCTGAACATGCTGGCCCGCGGCCTGGAACACCGGATCGAGCGCGGCGACGAGATCCTGCTGACCGTGATGGAGCACCACGCGAATCTCGTGCCGTGGCAGATGCTGGCGCGGCGTCGCGGCGTCGTGCTGCGGTTCGTGCCGGTGCGCGACGACGGCACGCTGGCGTTGGACCGGATCCCCGACCTGCTCACGAGCCGGACCCGCGTGGTCTCGCTCGTGCACACCAGCAATGTCCTGGGCACCATCAATCCGGTGGCCGAGGTGGCGGCGCAGGCGCGAAAACACGGCGCGATCACGATCGTGGATGCGGCGCAGTCGGTGGGCCACATGCCGCTGTCGCTGGCCGACCTCGACTGCGACGCGATGGTCTTCTCGGCGCACAAGACGTACGGCCCGATGGGACTCGGATTCCTCGTCGCGCGGCCGGACCTGCTCGCGTCGCTCGAGCCCATGGAGGGCGGCGGCGAGATGATCGAGCGGGTGGAACTGGGCAACGCCACCTGGGCGGAGGTCCCGGGCCGTTTCGAGGCCGGGACGCCCAACGCGGCGGCCGCGGCGGCGTTTCCGCCGGCGATCGACCTGGTGCAGGAACTGGGTGTCGCGGCCATCCGTGCCCACGAGGAGGCGCTGACCACCTACGCGTTGGAGCGTCTGCAGGCCCTCGGCGGCCTGACCATCTTCGGCCCGCTCGACGCGCGGCGCCGCGGCGGTCTGGTGTCGTTCCACGATCCGGACGTCCATCCCCACGATATGAGCACCATCCTGGACGAGGCGGGGGTCGAGGTGCGCGCGGGCCATCACTGCGCGCAGCCGCTGCACCGGCGTCTCGGCGTTCCGGCCACGACGCGGGCGAGCTTCGGGCTCTACAACCGGCGCGACGACATCGACGCGCTCATCGACGGCATCCGGGCCGCGAGAAAGGTCTTCGCCAGATGAACGACGGACCCATGGACGCGCTCTACCGCGAGGTCGTGCTGGATCACCACCGGCATCCGCGCGGTTCGCAGCCGCTCGAACGCTACGACGTGCAGGCGTCGGGCCTGAACCCGAGCTGCGGCGACGAGGTCATCCTGCAGGCGCGTTTCGACGGCGACCGCATCGAGGCCGTCGGCGTGCTCTCGCAGGGCTGCGCCATCTCCACCAGCAGCGGCTCGATGATGGCCGAACTGATCGAGGGCCGGACCGTCGCGGAGGCCGAGCAACTGGCCGACCGCTTCAAGAGCGTCATGCACGGCAACGAATTCCCGACCAACATCGATCTGGGCGACCTCGAGGCGCTCGAGGGCGTCAAGAAGTTCCCGGTGCGCATCAAGTGCGCGCTGCTGCCGTGGGTGACCCTGCTGGACGCCATCCTGGCGTACCACCAGGGACGCGAACCCGAACCGATCCCCACCGACGGGTTGACCGACGACGGTCGGCCCATGGACGTTTCCCTGGAGGACCGCCGATGATTCCGCAGGAAGCCCCGTCGCCCGAGGTCGTGCTGGACGGCCTGCGCCCGGTCATGGACCCCGAACTCGACCTCTCGATCGTCGACCTGGGGCTGATCCGAGGCGTCAGCGTCGAGGACGACACCGGCAAGGTGGATGTCGATCTGACGCTCACCAGCCCGATGTGCCCGCTGGGGCCGGAGATCATCGCCGCGGCCAGGCACGCCGCCGAGAACGTGCCCGGCGTCACGGCAGTCGACGTGCACCTTGTGTGGTCGCCGCCCTGGGATCCGCGGGTCGACGCGTCGGAGGACGCGAAGGCGGAGATGGGGATCTGGGACTGACCGGCAGGACCTCCGGGCGGCGGACCGGGATACGCAACGGCCGGGCAGGTGCAGGCGGCACCGGCCCGGCCGAATTCGTCCGTCGGAGCACGAAGCGCTCCGCGGCCCGTCGCTACTCGCCGAAGAACGTGGCGAACGGGTTGGGAATGTTGTCGAGCGGACTGTCGTCGCGGACGAACATGATCGTCGTGTCGATGTAGTTCTCGATCGAGCCGGAGCGCTCGAGTTCGGCGATGAATGCGTAGGGATCGTCGGCGACGGGGCCGAAGACCTCGGCCGACTCGTTCCACGTATCGAACGTGTCCCAGCCGGACGTGTCGGTGTAGTCGTGGTAGCACAGGCCGAACTCGGTGTCCTTGTCGCCGCTGCCCTCGACGCAGGCGAAGAGCTCGAATTCGGAGCACTCCGAGTACCAGCCCATGTTGTAGGTGAATTCGAAGTCGGGGTTGCCGGTCAGGTGGTAGACCCAGTTGCAACGCCCCTCGTCACCAGGGCCGTCTTCCTTGAAGAAGGCGCCGGCGATCTCGAAGCCGCCGTCCTGGACGTCCTTGGTCGCCAGGAAGAGCTGGCTGTCCTCGGGGTCGCCCGTCTCGCTCCGGCCGACGCTCCAGTAGTAGAGGACCTGGGCCTCGTCGCTGGCCGAGAAACCGAAATACGGCGACGTGAAGCTGTCGCCGGCGTCCATGACGCATTCGATCTGCATCACGTAGTCGACCGTGACGGAGGTCCGGCCGAAGACGGTTCGGCAGACCGCGGGCACGGCGATCGCGTCGGTGGCCGGGGCGAAGTGGATGGTCATGGTTCCGGCGCCGTGTTCGGGATCTTCGAAGGGGACCGGCCCGGTCGGGATCTCGCCCAGTTCGGCTTCGACGTCGGCGATGACGCCGAGGAACATCTCGATCTCTTCCATGATCATCTCGTGTTCGGCGATGTTGGCGTGGATCGACATCGGCTCGTCTTCGCTGAAGACCTTGCCCAGCAGCGAGTAGTCGCCGTCGTGCCACATGTCGACATCCTTGGCGGCCGAAGACGTGTAGACCGGCGGCAGGACCTGCCGCGCGTCGGCGCCGTAGTCGTTGAACGTCAGGTCGCCGATGACGGATTCCGTGGTGCCGGGATCCTGCGTGGTGTCCGGGGTGACGGCGTCGTCGTCGCTGCACGACATCAGGGCCGTCAGTGCGAGGACGGCGAACAGCGTGATCAGGACTCTGGAATTCATGGGTTTCCCTTTCGCTCCATGGTCGGAGTGCGGTTCCGCGTACCGAAGCGGCGCCTCACGGTTATGATCCGCATGAAGCAGAAAACATTCCCCCACGCGAGCGCAGCGCCGGTTCGTGGCCGTTTGAACCGGATTGCGATGAAAAAAGTTATCACTATTCAAAAATGGCTATGATCTGCGAACGCGGGCGGTCGGGCGTTCATCGATCCGGCTGCGACCCGGGAAGCGTGCGATCTCCACCCCGGGAACATTCTGCCTGCCAGCGGCCGACTTCTCCCCGGATGTTCGCGGATCCGCGCGTCAGGGGAGGCGCCGAACCAGGCCGCCTCGCTGTCGGTCGGTCGCGAAGCCGAGGTGGCCGAAGAATCCCTGCAGACTGAAGTGCGTGCGCAGGATGGTGTGGCCGTCGTCGGTGAGGCGGCGGGCGAGGTGCGCCAGGATGGCGCGCGCCAGCCCGTGCCCCTGCTGCGAGGTCTGCACGACCACGCCGTCGAGGTGCGGTTCCATGGCGGCGTCCGTGCGCCAGACCACGCCGCCGACGAGCTGGTCGCGGCGGTCGATCGCGACCAGATGACGGTCGACCTCGCTGATCGCCAGCGGGAAGCCCGATTGCAGGAAGAGGCGAGAGGGGCGTTCGAGTTCGGCGGCGTCGCGGGGTTCGTGCACCTGGAAGCGGTTGTCGGCGTCGTCGACGATCTCGGTCAACAGCAGGACGTGTTCGCGGTCGCGGTCGCCGACGGCCTGCACGGCGGGATGATGACCTTGGGCGGAACGGGGGAAGGCCAGGTGGCCGAGGGCCTCGCGGTCATCGGGGTCGCGGAGGACTGCCTGCAGGTCGCTCAGTTCGACGGTGCGGGCGGCGCGGAGATTCGGATGGCGGAAGAGGCGGGCGATGAGCCGATCGCACGCGTCGGTGGCGGCGGCGGCCGCCTCGACGAGGTAGGTGTCGCGGAAGAGGGTGAAGCACGCGGTCTCGCCGTCGCGGTCCAGGCGGTAGAGTCGGATCAGCGATTCGAGCTGGTCGCTGCGGGCGCGGGGCGATGCTTCCGGATTGACCGACCGCCAGTGGTGGTAACGGGCGGCGGCGCTCTCGACCGTCAGCGACGGCCGGTAGCGGATCGACAGTTCGTGCGCGAAGCGGCGGACGCGATCGGCGGGGTCGGGCCGGCCCGCCGGCAACGGCCGTTGCTCGAGGATCGTCGTCAGCTCGTCCAGGAACCCTC
>CAZJMO010000031.1:0-16410 GCA_964547085.1 uncultured Fibrobacteraceae bacterium
CAGGCGGAAGCCGCTGCGCAGGTAGTGATCCCGGGGCCAGCGGTGGTCAAGGGCCGGGATGGAGCGTCGTCAGAACCCGCCGCTCCAGCCGGCGGTGAGGCTTTGCGCCATACCGCCGTCGGCATGCTCGCCGGCATAGCTCAGGCCGAGCGTGGTCGAAGCGGCGGGTCTGGAGGTCGTGAACCTCACGCTGGAGCCGATCGCCGCCATGAACGTGGCGATCCCCCAGAACCTGCGCCTATTGAACCTGGCCCTCGTCGATGTCGAGGTGGGCGTCCTGCACTACGGCTACCCCGATGCCGAGGGCGACACCACCGAGTTGTACGCCACCGGCTCGGTCGGCGTGCTGCTCTCGCCCACGCTGAGCCTGTACCGCGACGTGGACGCGGTCGACGGCTTCTACGCCAACCTCGCGGTGAGCCACGGCCTAGCGCTGAGCCCCGCGACGACCGTCGATCTGGCCGCGGCGATCGGCACCGGCGACGATAGCCACAACGAAGCCTACTACGCCGGCGCCGGCGCCGGCGCGGCCGACTTCAGCCTGTCCGCGAGCTGGACCTGGAATCCCGCGCCCCTGCTGTCGATCACCCCGCAGGTCACTTATGTGACCCTGCTGGGCGACGCCTCGGACGCCATGGACACCGCCGGAGCCGACACCGACGCGCTGGCCTTCGGCGTCTCGGCAGGCTTCTCCTTCTAGAGCCCTGACGACGCGACGGGGGAACCGCGAACGCCGGTTCCCCCGTTAAGCATTGATCTTCCCCCCACCTAGCCCGCGTATTCCCCGGCCGCCATGTCCCCGTCTTCAGCCCCGGGAGCCACACCATGCCCGAGACCGCGGCCAAGCCCAAGGGTCCCTCGCCCATGTACCGCTGGCTGGTCCTGATCGTCATCAGCCTGGCCATGTTCGGCAACTACTACGTCTACGACAGCATCGCGCCCATCGCCGACATGCTGAAGGCCGACCTCGGGTACTCCGACGCCGACATCGGCAGCCTCTATTCGATCTACAGCATCGCCGCGGTGATCGTGCTGCTGATCGGCGGGATCGCGGTCGACCGGTACGGCACCGTCAAATGCACGATCGTCTTCGGCGGGCTCTGCACCGTTGCCGCCGTGGTCAACGCACTCTCCTCCGACTTCACCGTGATGATGGTGGCCCGCTTCATCCTTGGCCTCGGCGCCGAACCGCTCATCGTGGCGATCACCACCGCGTTGGCCAAATGGTTCAAGGGCCGCGAATTGGGCTTCGCCTTCGGCATCAACCTCACCATTGCGCGGCTGGGATCCTTCGCCGCCGACTGGTCGCCGACCTGGGCGGACTGGGCCTACAACAGCTGGCAGATGCCCCTGTTGATCTCAGCCGGCATCGGCGTTCTGTGTGTGCTCTCCCCCCTGGGCTACGGTGCCATGGAAGTGCACGCCAACCGCCGCTGGGGCCTCGGCCAAGCGGGTGAGACCGACAAGTTCAAGTTCAGTGACATCTTCCGCTTCAGCCACTCGTTCTGGTTCGTGGTCCTGCTGTGCGTCACCTTCTACTCGGCTATCTTCCCGTTCCGCACCTTCGCCATAAAGTTCTTCATCGAGGCCTGGGATATGAGCCGCGCCGACGCCGGCCAGGCCAACAGCGTCATGATCTTCGCCTCCATGGTGGCCACTCCGCTGTTCGGGCTGCTCGTGGACAAGGTCGGCCGTCGCAGCCACATGATGATCATCGGAGCCTTCCTCCTGATGCCGGTGTACGTGCTGCTGGCCTACAAGCTGCTGCCGTTCGGCATCCCCATCGCCATGCTGGGCATCGCTTTCTCCCTGGTGCCCGCCGTGATGTGGCCGTCGGTGGCCTACATCGTCGACGAGCGACGCCTGGGCACCGCCTATTCGGTGATGACCCTTGTGCAACAGATCGGCGTGGCTGGGATGAACTGGTTGATCGGCAGGACCAACGACATGTCCGGCGCGAGCGCCCTCAACCCCGGCGGCTACGCCGCGGGTATGTGGATCTTCAGCGGGCTGGGCTTCCTGGCACTGTTTTTCGCCATCATGCTGCGCGTGACCGAGGCAGGCCCCAATGGGCATGGTCTCGACACGATCACGACGTCGAGTTCCAAGAGCTGATCCGGCGTTGCTCAACACGACAAGAGCCCCGGCCGCAAACGGCCGGGGCTCTCTTTCGGAAACGGTCGGGCGGAAGCCTTAACCGTTCTTCTTCGCGAACGCGTCCATGAACGACGCGAGAGTCTCGGCGCCCTCGATCGACATGGCGTTGTAGATGCTCGCGCGGCAGCCGCCGACCGAACGGTGACCCTTCAGTCCGCTCATCCCCTCGGCCTTGGCCTCGGCGACGAACTTCTTTTCCAGATCCTCGCTCGGCAGGCGCCACACGACGTTCATCTTGGAACGGCAGTGCTTGGCCACCGGGCAGCGGTAGAACTCCGGATGCTGGTCCATCATGCCGTAGATCAGACTGCTGCGCTTCGCGGCCAGCTTCTCGGCCCAGGGCAGGCCGCCGTTCTTCTTCAGGTACTCCAACACGAGCTTGGAGACGTAGATCGGGAAGACCGGCGGGGTGTTGTAGAGCGAGTCCTTGTCGGCGTGGATGTCGTAACGCAGGTACGCCGTCAGGTCCTTGCTGCACTTGGCCAGCAGGTCGTCGCGGATGATGACGATCGCCATGCCCGCAGGGCCCAGGTTCTTCTGCACGCCGCCGTAGATCATGCCGAACTTCTCGACCGGCACGCGGCGGCTCAGGAAGTCGCTGCTCATGTCGGCGATGATCGGCACGTCGACGTCGGGCCATTCCTGCCACTGCACGCCGCCGATGGTCTCGTTGCTCGTCAGATGCAGGAACTCGGAACCGGCGCTGGCCTTGACGTCGGCGGCCGCGGGCAGCGTCATGAATTTCTCGTCGGTGCCGTCGTAGACGACATTGACGTCGCCGATCATCTTGGCGTCGGCGATGGCCTTCTTCGACCACGTCCCGGTCAGGGTGTAGTCGGCCTTCTTGCCGCCGGCAAGCAGGTTCAGCGGGATCATGCTGAACTGCATGGTCGCGCCGCCCTGGATGAACATGACCTTGTACTCGTCGCCCAGGCCCAGCAGTTCCTTCATCAGGGAACCGGCCTGCTGGTGGATCTCGCTGTACTCGGGACCGCGGTGGCTGCTCTCGATGATCGACATGCCGGAACCGTGGTAGTCGAGCATCTCGTCACGGACCTGCTCGAGCACGGGCACGGGCAGCGTCGACGGGCCCGCCGCGAAGTTGAAGATGCGCGCCATGACTAGGCCTCCTTCACGAACGCGTCGATGATGGACTCGACCTCTTCGCCGATGCGAAGCAGGTTCTCCTTGGTGCTGGCGCCGATGTGCGGAGCCATGAGCGTGTTGGGCGCCTTGAGGACGGGATAGTCCGGGGCCGGGGGATCGCTGGGCCACACGTCGGCGGCATAGCAGGCGACCTTGCCGCTCTCGAGCGCGGCGACCATGGCGTCGCCGTCGACGGTCTTGCCGCGGCCGGTGTTGATCACCACGATGCCGTCCTTGGCCTTGCCCAGGATCTCGGCGTTGACCAGGCCGTCGGTCTCCGGCGTCAGCGGCAGATGCATGCTGACGTAGTCGCACTTGGCGAAGAGGTCGGCCAGTTCGGCCACCTTGGTGTAGCTTCCGCAGCTGTCGACGTAGGGGTCGTAGAAGCAGACATCCATGCCGAAGGCCGCACCGCGCTTGGCGAGTTCCTGGGCGATGTTGCCGATGCCCACGGTGCCCAGCGTCTTGCCGTTCAGCTCCGTACGCTTGAGCTGCTTCTTGGCCCACTCGCCCTTGCTCATCGTGTTGTGGGCCTTCACGATGTGGTTGGGCACGGCGATCATCAGCGCGAACGCCAGCTCGGCCACGGCGATGCCGCTGGCCTTGGGCGTGTTGTGCACCCGGATGCCGTTCTCCTTGGCCGCCACCTTGTCGATGTTGTCGGTGCCCACGCCGCCGCGGATGATCAGCTTGAGCTTGGGCGCACCCTTCTGCCACTCGGCGGTCGCCTTGGTCTTGGACCGGATCAGCGCGACATCGGCTTCGGGGAGCCGCGCCATGTCGTCGGTGACTTCGCCGAACCGAGCCAGCTTCGCCGCCAGACCGGAATCAAACGCGTCGCAGATCAAAATCAGCATCACGTGCTCCTTTCAGACTCAGTTCTCGAGCGTGCGGACGACCACGCCCGAACGCAACTTGGGTTCGAACCAGGTGCTCTTGGGCGGCATGACCTCGCCTGCGTCGGCGATGGCCATGAGCTGCGCGACGGACACCGGGTACAGCGCAAACGCGACCTTCATGTCCACTCCGCAACGCCGCGCCAGTTCGCCGGTACCGCGGATGCCGCCGACGAAGTCGATGCGGTTGCTGGTGCGCGGATCATCGATCCCCAGCACCGGCGCCAGCAGGTTTTCCTGCAGGATCGCGGCATCCAGGCTCTTGACCGGATGGTCGGCCGGATACGTGCCGGGCTTGGCGGTCAACGTGTACCACTGGCCGTCCAGGAACATCGAGAACGTGAGCGCAGCCGCCGGATCGGCCTTGTCGGTCTTCACGACCTCGAACTTCTCCTCCACCTTGGCCATGAACTCGGCCTCGGAGAGTCCGTTCAGATCCTGCACGACACGATGGTAGCCCATGATCTTGAGCTCGTCGTCCGGGAAATTCACGGTCAGGAAGTGGTTGTACAGCTCGTCGCCGGTGTGGTTCGGGTTCTTCGCGCGCAGGTTGTTGCGCACGCGGAAGGCCGAAGCCGACCGGTGGTGGCCGTCGGCCACGTACGTGGCGTCGACCAGCGCGAACGCGTCCTGCAGTTCCTTCACGTCGGCCGGCTGGTCCACGACCCACAGGGTGTGGCCGATGCCGTCGTCGGCGGTGAAGTCGAACGTGGGCTCGCCGGCGGCGATCCGCTCGATGAACGTCCGGATCTCGGGCCGGTTCTTGAACGTCAGCAGCACCGGGCCGGCGTTGGCCATGAGCTTCTCGACGTGACGCGCACGGTCGTCTTCCTTCTCGCGCCGGGTGAACTCGTGCTTCTTGATCAGGTCGTCCTCGTATTCCTGGACACTGCTGCCGGCGACGATTCCGTGCTGCACGTGATCGCCCATGCGAAGACGGTAGATGTAGAAGCAGTCCGCGGCGTCGCGCACGAGCACGCCGTCCCGGATCATCTGGCGGAAGTTCTCCGCACTCTTGTCGTAGACCGCGTCGCCATGGACATCGGTGTCCGCCGGCAGATCGATCTCCGCCTTGACCACATGGAGGAAGCTGTAGGGGTTGGTGGCGGCCATCTCCCGCGCTTCGCTGCTGTTTAGAACGTCATAGGGCGGGCTCGCGACCTTCTGCACCAGGTCGGCCCGGGGCCGCAAACCCTTGAAGGGGCGGATGTCTGACACGGGACACCTCCTGTGGGGACCTGTAAAGATGGCCGACGTTCGCCGGCCGTGGATAGTCGCGCACCGCGGGCGGGAGCGCACCGCCAAGGATAGCCAAAAGCAGGCGGTTTTCCAACCCGCCAGACCGCGATTTCGGGGATTTCCGGTGCCAACCGGCGGCACTTCTTCAGCAAGGGGGGAAAACGGAAAGGGGAACGCCCGCCCCGGGGGATCGGAGCGGGCGTCAAATCCTGGTCAGACCGGCACCGATGCGGTGGTCATGGCCGCAGCCATGGCCTTGACGAGCCGGTCGCGGGACAGGGGCTTGGAAACGAATCCATCCATGCCCGCGTCCATGCACGCCTCGACATCCTCGCGCATGGCTCGCGCCGTGAGCGCGACCACCGGCAGGTGCCGCGTGCCGTCCGCGCTTTCACGCGCCCGGATGGCGCTGGTTGCCTCGAGCCCGTCCATCTCAGGCATCTGCACGTCCATCAGGACAATGTCGATATCCGGCTCGGCGCTGCGCAAGAGCGCCTCCCGCCCGTCAGCGACGAGGGAGACGCGGTGCCCGAGCCGTTCCAGCAACATGCGGATCACCTTCTGATTGACCGGATTGTCCTCGGCCACGAGGACGTGGAGGTCGGAAAGCGAATCATCGACCTCGACGGTCGTCGAACCGGCGGCGCCGCGCTTCTGGTCCGAGGCCGGTTTCAGCGTCGCCTCGAACGAGAACGTGCTGCCCCCGCCCTCGCGGCTCTCGACCTGGAGTTCCCCGCCCATCAATCTCGCCAGGCTGGCGGAGATGGACAGTCCGAGCCCGGTCCCGCCGAACTTGCGCGTCGTCGAGCCGTCGGCCTGGCGGAACGCCTCGAAGATCACCCGTTGCTTGTCCGCGGCGATCCCGATCCCGCTGTCGGTCACCGCGAATCGCAGCCGGGAAACGCCGTTCGCATTCTCGGCGGCCGGAGCCACGGTCAGCACGACCTCGCCTTCCGCGGTGAACTTGATGGCGTTGCCCAGGAGGTTGATCAGGATCTGCTGCAACCGGATCTCGTCGCCGATGAAACTGTCGCCGCAGGCAGGGTCGACATCCAGCCGCAGATCCAGCGCTTTCGCGTCGGCCTTGACCTGCAGGAGGCTGATCGTGCGCTCCAGACACGGGCGCAGACGGAACGGTGCGGTGTCGAGCTCGAGTTTGCCGGAATCGATCTTGGAGAAATCCAGGATGTCGTTGATCAGCGTCAGCAGGGTCCGCGCCGACGAGTGCACCGTGTCCAGACACTCGCGTTGCTCGTCTTCCAGATCGGTCTCAAGGACCAGTTCGGTCATGCCCATCACGGCGTTCATCGGGGTCCGGATCTCGTGGCTCATGTTGGCCAAAAACTCGCCGCGCGAGCGGGTCGCGGCCTCGGCCACGTCCTTGGCGACCTGCAGCTCGCTCGTCCGGGCGACGACCAGGCCCTCCAGATCGCGTTCGCGCGCCACGCGCAGCCGTTCGCGCTGCGTCACCCAGGCGACCAGGGCCAGGCCCACGACCATGGCCACCAGTCCGTAGAACCAGATCGTCTGGTAGAAGAAGGGCCGCAGATGGAACGCCATGGCGGCCTCGGACCGCCCGACTCGGCCTGCGGGATCGGTCACCTGCACCCGGAAGCGGTAGCGACCCGGCGAGATGTTCGTGTAGATCGCCTGCCGCCGCTCGCCGGCCAACGTCCAGCCGTCGTCGTATCCCTCGAGCTTGTAGCGGAACCGGACGTTCCCCCGCTCGTTGAGCGCGATCGCCGTGTATGTGAACACGAGGTCCCCGCTGCCCGGTTTGACGTCGACCAGGGAATCCACCGCATAGACCTCGCCCCCGAGCAGAGCCTCCTGGATCAGCACCGGCGGGCTGGGCGGCCGTTCCGAGACCATTCCAGGGTCGACCATGGCGGCGCCGGCGTTGGTCGCGAACCAGAAGGTGCCGTCGGTGTCGGCGGCCACCGCAGGCGAACAACCGCCGTTGCACTCCGTATTCTTGAGTCCATCGGCGCGGCTGTACAGCCGGTACGGCACGGTGGACGCATCGCCGACGGCGAAACGCTCGAAGTCGCTCCGGTGGAAGCTGAAGACACCGATGTTGCTGGCCACCCAGAAGCGGCCGCTGCGGTCCTCCAGCACGCCGAAGATCGCGTCGTCGACGAGTCCGTCCTTGACACCGAACGTCTGCCCTCTGCCGTCCCGCACACGCACCAGGCCCACGCCGACGCCGCCGATCCAGATGTCGCCGCGCCGGTCGCGGTTCATGCTCACGATCAGCCCGTCGCCCACGCCGAACTCGGGCCCCGGTCGGGTCACCGCATCGTCGCGGATCACGTTCACGCCCGCGTCGGTGCCGACGAGGATTCCGCCGTCGTCCAGTTCGAGCAGGCCGCCGCGTGCGACGTCGCTGAGCAGGCCGTCGACGGTCGTGAAGTGGCTGAACTCGCCGTCGCGCAGCCGGAAGACACCTTGCTTGCGCGTCCCGAACCAGTAGTCGCCCCGCCGATCCTGCAGTATCGAGCGGACGCCGCCGAAGGTCAGGTCGTCCGGCGCCTCGAGCGCCTGGAAGGTACCGTCCGCCTGGAGGACGGCGATGCCCTCGCTCGCCCCGACCCAGAGCCGGCCTTGTCGATCCTCCATCATGCTGCCGATATTGCCGCTCGGCAGGCCGACGTCGTAGCTGTACTTGGTCGTCTTGCCGTCCTTCAGGTAGTCGAGACCGTCGCCGTAGGTCGCCACCCAGATCCCGCCCTGTCCGGAAGCGCAGACCACGCGCGCGGAATCTCCGGACAGCCCTTCGCTCGTGGTCCAGCACTGGAACACGCCCGCGCGCAGCCGGTGCAGACCCGAACCGAAACCGCCCAACCAGAGCGCCCCGCCGGCATCCTCATAGAGGCTGATCGCGTCGAGCGTTTCGCCGCCGTCATGGACGTTCTCCAGCCGGCCGTCGACCAGTCGGAACAGGCCGCGGCTCTCGGCGGCGATCCAGACGACGCCCTCGGAATCCTCCAAGATCGACCAGATGACGCCGCCGGGATACGCATCGCCGGTGAGCGGGACCGGATCGAGTCCGGCGCCGTCGCTGCGAAACAGCCCCACCGCGGTGGCCACCCACATGCGGTCGTCCGCCCCGAGGGCCAGTCCCAGCACGCCCTCCGGCGTAAGCCAGTCGCCCTCCGGCAGCGTCACGTACCCATCCCGACCCAGAATGGCCAGACCGCCCCGCGCACCGACCCAGAGGCGCCCCTGGGCATCGGTCGCCAGCGACCGGACCTCGGAGCCCAGCACCGGATCATGCTCGTCGATATAGTCGAAGCGCCCCGCGGCCAGCAGCGCCAGACCGTTGGTCGTTCCCTCGAACACGCGACCGTCGTCCAGCACCCGCATCATCTGCGCGCCCGCGTTGGGCGCATCCACCCCGCGGTCCCAGTGCCTGATCGCGCCGTCGTGCAGCAGCGCGACACCGTTGTTGCCGCCTATCCACAGGCTGTCGCCGTTGGCGAACAGGGTCTCGGCCTGCTTGTGGACGTACGCCGGCTCGCTCAGCGCGTCGTAGATGGTGAACGACAGACCGTCGAAACGTGCCACGCCGCCCTGGGTTGCCGCCCAGAGATACCCGTCGGGAGTCCGCTGGATGGCGCCGACCATATCCAACGGCAAGCCGTCTTCCTTGGACCAGCAATCGTGGACGAGCTGGGACGCACGACGATCCACCGGCAGGCCGAGGGCGCCCTGCGCCAGCAGAAGGATCAAACACGCGAGAACGAGATGGCGAGAACTGCGCATGGTCAAATCCGCCGGGTCGAAAGCCGGAATCGCGATGAATACCTACTTGAGGTATCGACAGCGAAACAGGTCTGTTGAGACCGATTTATCTATTTTACGAGAAGAAGCCGTCCGGTCCGGATGCCGCCGCTCGATTCCAGCCGCGCAAGGTACACGCCCGCGGCACAGGATCGGCCGTCGTGCGCGCGACCGTCCCACGGCACGTCGTGCTCCCCGGCGGCGAGGTCGTGCCGGATCAGGGTCCGGACCAGACGACCGCGGGTGTCGAAGAGTTGCAGGGTGACGGCGCCGGCGTCGCGCAGCCGGAAATGCAGCGTGGTGCGCGGGTTGAACGGGTTCGGATAGCAGGTCAACGGCCCCGGTCTTTGGGGCAACGCCTCGTCGACACCCACGACATCACCGACGACAAGCGCGACCGGCAGATGCGCGGGGCCGCGCGGATCGTTGGACCGCAGGACGATGTCCGTGAAATAACCGCCCGCGCCGAGCCCGCCGGCGTCCCAGTTCACCGTCAAGCGCACCGAATCATCCGGCGCGACGGTCGTCGCGGACGCCGACGCCGTGAGCCAGTCCGCCGTCACGTCGATCGCATCGAGCACCAGCGGCACCACCCCGGTGTTGCGGATGAGCACGACCGTGGCCTGGCTCGACGGCACCGCGTCGAGAGCCGCGGGCACATCCACCAGTCCCGCGCCGCTCTGGTTGTCGCGGCCGGCGGGGTCCAGATCGGTCGCCGTCGTCTCGAGCGCCGCCGCCAGTTCGGCCGGCGTCAGTGCCGGATTGGCCTGCAGCAGCAATGCTGCGCAACCGGCGACCAACGGCGTGGCCATGCTGGTGCCGCTGTACGCGGCGTAACCGCCGCCGCCGATCGTGGAGACGACATCCGCGCCGGGCGCCGCCAGGTCGGGCTTGGTCAATCCGGGCGGGTACGGGTAGTCGTCGTGCGATGCGTCGCCGGCGACGCTCCAGTCCGCCGGTCCCAGGCTCGACGCGTACCAGACCTGCCGCGTCTCGGTCAGCGCGCCGACGGTGATCACCGCGGTGTGACCGGCATCGCCGTACCAGGGGTCGGGCGCGTCGCCGGGCGAGGAGATGTCGTCCGGGACGGCGAGATGACCGCCTAGATTGTCGCCATTGCCCGCGGCCACGATCCAGGGCACGCCCAGCGAGAGCAGGATCTCCGCGTTGCCGCGGTTGGCCGAGCGCAGCGCGTCGTCCGGCGCGGTCCAGCCGGCGCTCGACGAGATGAGGTCGCAGCCGTGGTCGAGGCAGAACTGCAACGCCTCGACGAGGTCCTCGTAGTAGCCGGGCACGCAGCGCGTCTCGAGCAGGCGCGCGCCCGGGGCCGCACCGTAGCTGGTGCCGACGATCAGGCCGGCGGTGTGCGTACCGTGCCAGAAATCGCCGTCGCCGGGGTCGTAGGGGTCGTCGTCCTCGTCGATGAAGTCGTAGCCGTGATGCGGAAACTCGGCGCCGCCGTCCCAGAGATGGTCCGCCAGATCGGGGTGATCCCAGGCCACGCCCGAATCGGTGTGGCCGACCAGGATCCCGCTGCCGTCCAGCCCGCGGGCCCAGACCGCCGGCACGCCGAGCATCTCGAGCGGCCACGGGGCGCGAGTCGCCTCGCCCATGGGCAGCCACGCCAGCGACGGTCGGGTGGGCTCGTCGAACATCTCGCTGCGACGGTCGTCCAGCCAGAGTCGGCCGACCTCAGGCGACGCGGCAAGATCGTCGACCTCGTCCGCGGTCAGCTCCCCGACGAGTTCTCCGGACAGCCACAGCGCGCGGAGATCCGCGCCGGCTCGAGTCTGGAGTCCCGCGGCCACGGTCGCCGCGCGGTCCCGGAGCTCCTGCAGTGCCGCCCGACGGCTCATCGCCTGCAGCCCCACGGGATCAAGGCGCTCGGCCGGCGTCACGACCACGCGTAGCCGCGCGTCGGCGCCCTTGCCGAGGAATGCGTCGGCGAGTCGCGGTGCGATCACCGGATCGGCCACCCGGCGCACCAGCGGCGGCGAGGCGGCGGGCGGGTAGGCGTCGAAACGCAGCGATGTCGGCGACAGCACCAGGCACGGCTCGCCGCTGACGACCCAGAGTTCCCGCGTCAGGACGTTGTCGGTCTCGTCGGCCTCGGCGACCCTATCGTCGGGGTCGATCCGCAAGATCAGGGTGTGGGCGCCGGCTGTCAGCGTCAGCGGCACGTCCTCGGCGGTGCTGAACGTGGCCTGCGGCAAGCCGTCGGCGAGGACCCACGCGCCGACCAGGGTCTCGTCGAGCCACAGTTCGGTCGACACCGGCGCGGTCGCGTCGGCCAGGCCGAGGTTGACCACGGCCAGGCTGGCGAAGGCCGGGAAACCGACCGCCACGACCCCGTCCTCGCGCGCGCCGGCGGTCATCGACACCACCAGCGGCGACTGCCAGCCGTCGGGCGTGAACGGCGCGAGGTCGGGCAGCAGATCGCGATCGCTCGTGTAGACGTTGTAGCCCTGGAGATTGAAGTCCCGGCGGTCGATCCAGGCGGCCACGATGCCGTCGGGCCCGACACCGCCGGCGGCGGCGCGGAACTGCGGCACGACCATCGCCTGGTCGGTCACGGTCTCCATGTCGCCCCAGAAATCGGGATGGCCGTCGAGCGACGCCAGACGCGCGGCGAGGTCGAAGTCGTCGCCGCTGGCGGGCGCCTCGAGCCAGAAGCAGCCCACCACGCCGTCTCGGGTCAGCAGGGTCGGCCCCACGCTTTCGCTGGTCGTGGCCATGATCTCGTACGGACCGTAGACCGAGGCCATTCCGTCCCACGAGAACGCGTACATCACGTCGCCGTCGATGTTGCCCAGACCGTCGTCCCAGTCGAGCTGCCAGGCCACGTAGACGTTGTCACCGTCGGCGACGACCGCGGGGAAGCCGTGCGACATGCTCGACGTCTGGGTCAGGTCGACGTAGTCGGTGAACGTGCCGCTGAGCGCGTCGGCCGCGGCCAGGATGCGGATCCGCCCCGTCGACGGATCCTGCTCGCCGTTGACCAGGAACGCCGTGGCCCCGGACAGCGCGACGTCGGGCCACAGATCCGCGTAGCCGTCGGGCTGCAGGTAGTCGTACGCCACGGTCTGGCCGCCGTTGGTCGAGAAGAGCCAAAGCAGCGTGTACTCGTGCTGGTACCAGGCCGGGTTGACGGTGTACCATGAGCAGGCGACCACGACCCGCGCGAAATCCCCGCTTCCCGACACCGCGATCGACGGCACGGCGACCGGTTCGCCCACCTCGAAACCCTGGACGAAGGCCCAGTTCGCCGTGTCCTCCGGCCCGGCCGACCGCGCGCGGACGAGCACGCCGTCGTCCCGCACCCAGACCACGTGCACATAGCCGGCGTCGTCGCAGGCGAGGTCGGGCATGCTCTCGTCCAGACTGGAGGACGGCATCTCGTGCTGCGTCCAGGTTCCGCCGCCGTCGTCGCTGCGCGCGATGTGGATGTCGCGGTCGGTCCCGCCGAGGTCGTAGGCCGACCAGACGGCGAAGAGACAACCCGAGAGCGGGCTGACCGCGAGCGCCAGATGCTCGTCGTTCATGTGCGTGGGGTCGGCCAGCAGACGGTCGGGGCTCCAGGGCGCCGAGCGCTCCACGGACACCGTCACGGCCGATGCCTTGGCCGCCCGGGCAAGCACGGGCAGCGGCGGCGCCGGCTCGACGGGCACGCCGTCGGGCTCGGTCAGGAGATCGCGATCAGCGAAGACACGCGACCCGACCGCGCCGCCGGCGACGCGACCGCCCCGGGTCATCGACAGCTTCGCGGCGGGTGCATGACGATTGGGCGGAGCCTCGCGGAGACCGGGGATCGAGACGGCCACCAGCAGGGCCAGCAACAGCAGGGCGAAGGCGACGGCGACGGCAGGGCGACGAACCATGGGCCGGGCTCCCGGGGTCGGAGACAGGACAGAATCTCGTTCCTGTCATCGGCCGGCCGCGCCGCGCATTGATCCCAAACCCGATACGGACGATTTTTGCCCTGCAACAACGCCCGGACACATTCGTAACGAGCGGACGTCGGTCCACCGGCCCGAACCCCAGCAAGGATCTCCCATGACGAGACTCAACCGACCGCTCATCCTCCTTGCCGCCGCCGTCCTCGTCGGCGCGACGGGCGCCGCGGCGGCGCCCTGGTCGGCGACCTACAACCCGCACCTGACCACCCGCTGCGCCGCCGGCGAGATCACCATCGACGGCCTGCTCGACGACCCCGGCTGGCAGGGCCTTCCACGCGCCACGAACTTCGCCGAGCACAACCCCGGCGACCAGGTCCAGCCGCCGGTCGCGACCGAGGCGCTGCTGACCTACGACGCCGAGAACCTCTACGTCGCGTTCATCTGCCAGGACGACCCCGCCCTGATCCGCGCCAGCCTCTGCGAGCGGGACAACATCTTCCAGGAAGACTACGTCATCCTTTGTCTCGACACCTTCGGCGACCAGTCATGGGCGTACGAGATCGCCGCCAATCCGCTGGGCGTCCAGGGCGATCTGCTGTGGTCCGCAAACGGCGGCGAGGACATCGGCTACCAACTGGTGTTCGCCACCGAGGGCCGGATCACGGACGACGGCTGGCAGGTCGAGATGGCCATCCCGCTGGCCAACCTGCGGTTTCCCGACGTACCCGAACAGTCCTGGCGCGTCGACTTCTGGCGCAACCATCCCCGCAAAACGCGCGCCCAGTATTCCTGGGCGGCCTACGACCGCGAGGATCCCTGCTGGCCCTGCAAGTGGGGCACGGTCGACGGCATCGAGAACCTCCAGGCCGGGTCCGGACTGTCGGTCCTGCCCGCCTTCGTGGCCTCCCAGTCCGGCGAACGCGACCAGGACACCTGGCACAACGCCGACGTCATCGGCGATTTCGGCGTGAGCGCGACCTGGAACGTCGCCGCTGGCATCTCCGCCGAAGGCACCTACAACCCCGATTTCAGCCAGGTCGAATCCGACGCCGCGCAGATCGACGTCAACTCCAACTTCGCCCTCTTCTACCCCGAGCGACGCCCCTTCTTCCAGGAGGGCAGCGACCTCTTCCGCACCTGCTTCAACGCGGTCTACACCCGCTCGATCAACAACCCGCTGCTGGCCGGCAAACTCATCGGACAACATCCTGCGCGTCCAGCAGGCCCTCGGCGACAACTCGCAGTTCGGCCTCGTGGCCACCGACCGCCGCATCGACGGCGGCGGCGCCAACACCGTCCTGGGCGCCGACGCCCGCATCCGCCTGGGCAAGAGCTACCAGTTCAAATTCCAGGCCCTCCGCACCTTCACCGAGGAACCGGACGACACCACCCTGACCGCGGATTTCGACCAGAAGACCTTCGACGGCGGCCACCGCACCGCTGCCTTCGACGGGGAATACTTCCGCGGCCAAGCCCTCTACGCCAGCCTCGAGCGCGACGGCCGCCACTTCAGCTTCGACCTCGACTTCTGGCAGCGCAGTCCCACCTTCCGCGCCGACAACGGTTTCGAGTTCCGCAACGACATGCGCGAGGGCATCGTCAACCTCTACTACACGTGGTTCCGCGACGAAAGCCTGCTTTACCAGTTCTCGCTGAACTCCCAGGCGGCGCGGATCTGGAACTTCGACGGCAAGCCGAAAGACGAGTGGGTGAACCTGAACTTGACGCCGCGACTGCGCTGGGCCCAGACCGCGTTCCACGCCCAGGTCATGGCCAGCAACGAGAACTACCGCGGCATCCAGTTCGACGACATCTGGTTGGCGCACCTCTGCGGCAACTCCACGCCCACGGCGTGGCTTTCCACCGGCGGCAACGTGAACTACGGCCATCGTATCGCGCGCGGGGATCTGGTCCTCGGCAACGAGACCAGCTGGGGCGTCTGGGCCGACATCAAGCCGATGGACCGCTTCCAGATCTCCACCAACGTGTCGTTCCTGCGCAGCACCGCCCGCTCCGACCGCTTCGACGGCGGCGAACGCGTGGTCACCAGGGGCGAGACGCTCTTCGACGGATTCGTCACCCGCACCCGGGCCACGTTCCTGGTCACCCGCGAACTGTCGCTCCGGCTGGTCGTGCAGTACGACGACTTCGACGAGCACTGGGAAGCCGACCCCCTGATCAGCTACCAGATCAACCCGTTCTCCATCTTCTACGTGGGGTCGACCCGCGACTACGACACCTACGACACCGGTGTCGGGCCGGATCAGGACTGGCGCCTGACCGACAGGCAGTACTTCCTCAAGTTGCAGTACCTGTTCGGGGTCTGAGCCGCTCAGCGGCAACGATCACCGGACGCGCGGGCGGAGCCCTCACTCCGCCCGCTTTTCCGACTCCAGCACCACGAACTTGGCCCCCGTCTCGACGGTCCGGCAGTTGCCGAAGATCCGCAGCAGCCGCACGTGGTGGCCCAGGTGCCGGTTGCTCACCACGAGCAGACGACCGCCCAGGACCAGCGTCCGCTTGGTGTGCGTGAACATGCGCCAGGCGAGCTGGTCGCCCACGGCATGCGACTGGTGGAACGGCGGGTTGACCACGACCAGGTCCAGCGCGTCGGCCGCCGTCTCGGTCAGGCCGTCGGCCACCGCGAACTCGACCGCGCCGTCGGGCACCCCGGCCCGCTCGACGTTGGCGCGCGCAGAAGCCACCGCCTGATACGACTCGTCCACCGCCAGGATCTCCGCCCGCGGATTGAGCCGCGCCAGCGCCACGGTCAACGCCCCGTTGCCGCAGCCGACGTCGGCGATGCGGCGCGGCATGTCGCTACGCGGCAGGTGCGGCAACAGGAACCGCGTGCCGATGTCGAGATGCTCGCGGGCGAACACGTTCGGCCCCGAACGCAGCATCACGTCGAAACCGTCCAGCAGGTACTCGGTGTCCGGCACGCGTTCCGCGCATCGGAATTCCGGATCGAAGGCCGCCGTCGCCAGTCGCGCCTTCTTCCAGCCCAGACTCGTGCGCGTCGGGCCCAGGATCTCCTCCATGAGCTTGTAGGCGCGGCCGGGGCTGTGCTTGATCATGCCGCCGGCGATCACGCGGCTTCCCGGGTGCAGCAGCGGCCGCAGCCGCAAAAGCGTGTCCTCCCAGACTGCGAGCGACTTGGGCAGACGGGCCAGGACCAGGCCGAACGGGCCTTCGGGCGCAGCGTCGGCCGGCACGAACGTGACCGCACCGGTGTCGAGGTCGTTCAACGCCAGGTTGTGACGCAGGGCGAGCAGACCCAGATGAGAGTCGCT
>CAZJMO010000032.1:0-10723 GCA_964547085.1 uncultured Fibrobacteraceae bacterium
ATTCATGCTCCCGATGTGGCAAGCACCGGACCCGACACATTCTCGACGGCACAACTAGTTGTCTTCACGATCGGGAGGCTCTATGCTACATTTCTGAGAGATCCGCGCAACCAGACCAACGCTCCCGAGGTGCCCTGAGCTGTGAAACACCTGGAATTCCTGCTGATAGACGTCTTCTCCGACCGTCCATTCGGCGGCAGTCGATTGACCATATTCCCCAACGCAGGCGATCTGCCGCCCGGGACCATGCAGCAACTGGCGCAGGAACTGGGACAGGGCGAAACGGCCTTCGTCCTCGACGAGGTCCGGCCGGGGCGGACCCATTCGCGTCTGCGCGTCTTCACGCCGCAGGTGGAGATCCCGTTCGCGGGGCCCTCGATGCTGGGCGCGTCGTTCGCTCTCGACGAACTGGGAAAACGATCGCGCGAGGATGTCGGCGCGGCGTTCACCTGGGAACTCGAGGGCGGGCGCTACGAGGTTTGTACGCAGGACGGCGATCAGGGGCATATCTACAGCCTTTGCCACGACGCGCCGTCGTTCCTCGGTGAGTACTACCATCGAGGAAAGGTGGCGCGGGCGCTCGGGCTCGAAGAGAGCGATCTGGCGATCACGGGGTTGCCGTGCGAGATCATCTCGACGGGGCTGCCCATTCACGTGGTCCCGGTGGGGTCGCGGAGCGCGGTCGAGCGCGCGCGGTTGCGTTACCGCGAGGCCGAAGGCATCGCCCGGGATCTGGGCTTCGGCGACCTTTTCCTCTTCACCTTCGAGACTGTCAATCCGGAGGCGACCGTGCACTGTCGCATGTTCGCCCCGCATTTCGGTATTCCGGAGGACCCTGCCAGCGGCGCCGCGTTCGGCTCGCTGGCTGCCTACCTGGTCAAGCATCGTCTGGCGCGGCCGGGCGAGCGGCTGACCTTCATCGGTGAGCAAGGACTGGAGATGGGGCGGCCGAGCCGTCTCTTCGTGTCCGCCGCCATTCGCGAGGGACGCGCCGTGGATATCCACGTCGGCGGTCACTGCACGATGGTCGGGCGCGGTCAGATCCAGTTGGCCTGAACTCGCGACCTGCGGCGGGGCGACCGTCGCCATCCCATCACGGAGGACTTTTCATGACCCGACCCGCCGGACTGGCACCCGAGATGACCGACATGGTCGTCCAGACCCTCAAGCAGGTCGTGCAGCGCGAGTTGCCCGACGCCAAGGTGCTGGAACTCGACGAGAAGGACATCTTTCCCGAGGATCTGATCCACAAGCTGCTGTCGCCCGCGGTCGGTCTGCATCTGATCTTCCTGCCGCAGTCGGCCGGCGGTCTCGGCGGCGGCGCGCGGGACATCTGCAAGATCAGCGAGGAGATGGCGGCGGCCGACCTCGGTGTCGCTACCGCGTTCCTGGCGATCTGTCTCGGCACCGATCCGATCGTTGTCGGCGGAACCGAAGCGCAGAAGAACGAGTGGCTGCCGAAGATCGCGCAGGGGCTGATCGTGGCCTACGGCGTGACCGAGCCCGAAGCGGGCAGCAACGTGGCGGCCTTGAAGACCGTCGCCGAGCCGGTGCTCGGGGACGACGGAACGGTCACCGGCTACAAGATCAACGGTGCCAAGCAGTGGATCACCAACGGCGGCGTGGCAGATCTGCTCACCATCCTGGCCAAGGCGCCGGGTGGGCCGACCTTCTTCATCGTCGAGAAGGGCACGCCGGGACTGTCGGCGGGCAAGAAGGAAGAGAAGCACGGGATCCGCGCCTCGAACACTGCGTCGGTGATCATGGAGGACATGATCGTGCCGGCGGCGAACGTGGTCGGCGACGTCGAGGGCGAGGGGCTCAAGCAGGCCAACGCGGTGTTCGGCTACACGCGGCTGATGGTCGGCGCCTTCGGACTCGGCGCCGGACAGGCAGCTCTCGATCGCGCGGTGAGGTACGGCAAGGAGCGCATCCAGTTCGGCGCGCCGCTGGTCGAGAAGGAAGGGTACCTGCTCAAGCTGCTGGCCCCGCACTGGATCGATCTTTGCGCGGGCCGCGCCTACGTCGAGGAAGTGGCGCTGCGGATCGACGAGGGCGAGACGGCGATGCAGGTGGAAGGATCGATCGCCAAGCTCTGGTGCACCGAGACGGGCAACCGTGCCGCCGACGCTGCGATCCAGGCGCTGGGCGGGTACGGCTACAGTCGCGAGTACATCGTCGAGAAGATGCGGCGGGATGT
Source organism: uncultured Fibrobacteraceae bacterium (assembly GCA_964547085.1). Taxonomy (GTDB): domain Bacteria; phylum Krumholzibacteriota; class Krumholzibacteriia; order LZORAL124-64-63; family LZORAL124-64-63; genus Glo-17. The sequence continues at coordinate 2,201 of CAZJMO010000032.1, forward strand.
GCGTATCACGACGATCTACGAGGGCACGAGCGAGATCCAGCAGAACATCATCGGCGTGTTCCGCTGGAAGAAGACCGTCTCGAGCCGGGGTGCCTTCTACGAGGAGATGGCGATCGCCTGCGACGCGGTCCACGCCGAGCAGCCCGACTGCGGTTGCGATCTGGCGGCCGTGGCGTTGCGCGGCGTACGCGACCTGGTGCTCGAGGCCCACGCGACGAAGGTCGTGCGGCACCAGTTGGTGCAGTTCACGCTTGCCGACGTGATCACGCGTTGCGAGGTGGCGTCGGCCCTGGCGCGGAAGGCGGCGCGACTGGTGTCCGCCGGTGACGCCGAGGCGACGATGTTCGCCGCGATGAGCCGCGTGTTCGGGCGACAGGCGATCGAGGAGGTCATGGGCGTGGCGCATCTGGTGACGGCCGGTTTCGCCGAGTCCGGCGACGTGACGGCCGCCGGCCGCGGTTGTGAACTGGCGCAGAAGATCGGCGCGCGCGCGAGCGACGGCGCGCTCACTGGTCGGTGGACGGACCTGGCCCTGGTGGGTGAGTTGCTGAAGCAGCGGGACTGATCATGGATCGGGACGCCGTCAGCCTTCCGGCCGGTCTCGATCCGGACGACGACCGTGTCCTGGCGCGGTTGGCCCTGGGCATTCGTGCCCGTGGGCTGACCGCGCCCGTCGTGTTGGCCCTGGGTTGTCTCAAGCCGGTGGCGTTCCTGGGCGGGCAGGCGATGCAGGCGTTGACGCCGTTCGTGGAACTGATGGCGGACGGCTCGCAGTGGGATCGACTGGCGCAGCTGCTCGAGGTCCGAGGGTCGGTGGAACGGCTGCTGTCGCACCTGGAAGCCCTTCCTGAGGTGCTGGCGCGGCGGGAATCGGGGCGTCGCGAGAAGGACAGCGCGTACGCCGTGGTGGACTGCGGATCGACGACGACCAAGGCGGTGCTGCTCGTGCATCGCGACGGTCGGTACAGACTGGCCGGACGGGCCGAGGCGCCGACGACGGTGGAGGCGCCCGACGAGGACGTCATGGTGGGCGTTGTCGGGGCGTTGAGGCTGCTCGAGGCGCAGACCGGTCACCGGATCCTCACCGACGAGGGGACGCTGGAGGCGCCTTCGGGGACCGACCGCGGCGTGGGTGCGTTGCTGGCCACCAGCAGCGCGGGCGGTGGACTCCAGATGGTGGTGATGGGACTGGTGAGGGCGATGACCGCCGCGAGTGCCGAGCGGGCCGCCCTCGGGGCGGGCGCCATCGTCACCGACGTGCTGGCGTGGAACGACGACGAGGACGACACCGCGCGGCTGGAACGACTGCGGCGGTGTCGGCCCGACATGGTCCTGCTGGCCGGCGGCACCGAGCAGGGCGCGGCGGCGCAGGTCGTGGCGCTGGCCGAGCAGCTGGCGGCGGCGGATCTGCGACCGCACTGGGGCGACGGCCGGCTGCCGGTCGTCTTCGCGGGCAACGCCGACGTGGCCGAGAGCGTGGTCGCGGCGCTGGGGGACGGAGCCGACGTCGCCGTGGCGCCCAACGTGCGGCCGGATCTGGAGACCGAGCGGCCGGGGCCGGTGCGTCGGGTGCTGCACGAGGTCTTCCTGCGGCACGTCATGGCGCGGGCGCCGGGATATCCGCAGCTGCAACGACTCTGCACCGCGCCGATCCTGCCGACACCGGCGGGGTTCGGCGAGGCGCTGGAACTCCTGGCCGACGGCGAGGGCGGTGGGGCGGTGGCCGTGGATCTGGGCGGCGCCACATGTGACGTGTTCAGCGTTCGCGAGGGACAGGTCTACCGGAGCGTGTCGGCCAATCTGGGCCTCAGTTACAGCCTGGGCGCGGTTTGCCGGCGCGCGGGCTGGCAGCGGGTGGCGCGGTGGCTGCCGTTCGCGATCACCGAAGAGGATCTGCGCGACCGCGTCCGCAACAAGATGATCCGCCCGGTGACCGTGCCGCAGACGCCGGAGGATCTCATCCTCGAACAGGCGGCGGCGCGGGAGGCGCTGCGTCTGGCGCTGGCCGACCACGATGAAGCGCTCCAACCGCTGCGCGGCGGGCGCGCGGAGCCGGCCGGACTGGAGGCGCTGACGGCGTTGGAAGAGATCGCGCCGGCGGGCGTGCGGTGGCCCGAGGTGCGGCTGTTGCTGGGGTCGGGAGGACCGCTGGCGCACGCGCCGCGCCGGCGCCAGGCGGCGGCGATCCTGGTGGACGCTTGTCGGCCGGAGGGTTTGACCGAGCTCGCGGTGGACTCGGTCTTCGTGATCCCGCATCTCGGTGCGCTGCGACAGGTGGACGAAGCGGCCGCGGCCTCGGTGCTGAACCGCGACGCGATCGTCGTGCTCGGGGCCTGTTTGGCGCCGATCGGCGCCGGCACGCCGGCGGTGTCGACGGTGCTGGCCCGGGTCCGGGTGCTCGACACGGAGTCCGGCGAGGAGGTGGCCGAACGCGAGATGACCGCCGGGATGCTCGAGCGTGTGCCGCTCGACGACGGGCGCACGTTCCGGATCGAGGTCCGACCCGGCCCGGCGCACGACTTCGGCGACGGTCCCGGCCGGCCGTTGGACGGACTGGTCCGTGGCGGGCCGGCGGGACTGATCCTCGACGGGCGCGGCCGGTCGATGCGCTGGCCCGACGCCGAACTGGAGCGCCGGGCGCTGGTGCGGTCGTGGCTCGTGGCGCTCGACGCCCTGCCTGCGGGGGTTACCGGATGAGCTGTGGACGTTCGGGACCGTTCCTGCAGGTCTGCGCGGTGCTCGAGCGACGCCGCCGGCTGTCCGTGGTCGGCGAGGTCCTGCTCGAGGTCGGCGACCGCGTCGAGGCGGATACCGTGGTGGCGCGGGCGCCCGGACGCGGCTGTCTGCACACGGTCAACGCGGCGGGGTTGCTGGACATCCTGCCCGCCGAGGTGTCCGGCGCGATGGTCTGCGAGGTCGGTGAGCAGGTGGAAAAGGGCGCGGTGCTGGCGCGTACGCGCGGGTTGTTCGGCGTGTTCGCCGCGGTCTGCTGCGCGCCGGTCGCCGGGACCGTGATGGCGATCTCGGCGCATACGGGACGGATCCTGCTGGAGGAACCGGCGGTTCCGGTGGAGGTGCGGGCGTTCCTGCCGGGAATCGTGACGGCGGTCGAGGAGGGACGCGGCGTGGTCGTATCCGGATGGGCGGCGCGCGTGGCGGGCGTCTTCGGGGTCGGCGGCGAGCGAGGCGGCGAACTGACGCCGGTGGTCGGGCGGCCCGAGTCGATCCTGGACGCCTCGCAGATCGGCGCCGACGTGGCCGGACGCGTGCTTCTGGGCGGAGCGCTGGTGACGGCCGGAGCGCTGGAGCGCGCCGCGTCGCTGGGCGCAACGGGCGTGATCACCGGGGGCATCCACGATCATGACCTGGCCGCGTGGATCGGACACGAGACCGTGCTGGCGGACACGACGGGTTTTGCGGCGCCGCTGACGGTGGTCGTCACCGGCGGCTTCGGTCGCGTGCCCATGGATCCGGACACTTTCGCGCTCCTGAACTCGCACCGCGGGCGGCATGTCTGCGTCGTCGGGCACACGCGGGTGCGCGCCGGTGCGACGCGGCCCGAGGTGATCATCCCGGTGACGACGTCGTCGATTGCCGAACCGGGCGAGACGACCGTGCCGCCGCTGGACGTCGGCAGCCTGGTGCAGATCGTCCGATCGCCGTGGTTCGGATATCGCGGACGCGTGGGGCGCCTGCCGGAGCAACCCCAGCGCGTCGCCAGCGAAGCGGTCTGCCTGGTCGCCGAGATCGACCTCGAAGACGGTCGCACAGTGGCGGTTCCGCGCGCGAACCTGGAAGTCCTGGCGGGGCCGGGTCGGGAGGTCCTCTCGTGACCGGCTGGTGGAATCCCGACACCTGGAACCTGGCCGCGGTCCTCGTCGCGATGGCCGGCGCCATTCTATGGGGAATCCGTCGGACGCATCGCCGCGGGCTGCCGCACGTAAGGCGCATCGCCGGGGTGGAGGCCATGGAGGACGCGATCGGCCGGGCCACCGAGCTGGGCCGACCGGTCTTCTACGTGGCCGGGACGCAGGATCTGGACGATGTCCAGACCGTGGCCAGCCTGGGCATCCTGGGCTCGGTCGGGCGGATGACGGCGCGGCACGGCTGTTCCCTGGTGATGCCGACCGATCGCAGTCTGGTGTTGTCGGCGGCGCGCGAGATCCTGCGCGAGAGCTACACGTCGGTGGGTCGGTCCGACGGGTACGCGCCGGACATGGTGTCGTACATCTCGGACGACCAGTTCGGCTTCGCGGCGCGGGTCGACGGCATGATCGCGCGCGACAAGCCGGCGGCGTGTTTCCTCCAGGGCGCATTCTATGCCGAGTCGCTGCTCCTGGCCGAGGCGGGCGCGCAGGCGGGCGCCGTGCAGGTGGCGGGTACGGCCATGAGCCACCAGTTGCCGTTCCTGATCGCCGCCTGCGACCACGTGCTCATCGGCGAGGAATTCTACGCGGCGGAGGCCTACCTGTCGGGGGATCCCGAGAAGCTGGGCAGCCTGCGGGGACAGGATCTGATCAAGAACATGGTGCTGGTGGCGCTGGTCGGCGGGGTCGTGCTGGTGACGGCGGCGGAAATGACCGGAGCACCGTGGCTGGCGGCGATCGCCGACGGCCTGCTGCGACTGGTGCGGCCGTGAGGAGGCGCGCAAAACGATGAAGCGAACGGTACCGCGCGTGATCACCTCGGTGGTCGGGGTCCTGCTGATCCTGACCGCGTTCGCGGCGCGCCCCGGATCGGGCGGCGACGGGCCGTGGTTCGCGCGCGTCTTCGACTACGTCGACAAGAACTTCTCGATCTGGTTCAACATCCTGGCGGTCTTCGCGTTCATCCTGGGCGGGGCAAGCCTGCTGCGGAGCCACGTCACGCGGATCATGCGGCGCCGGCCCGACTGGCAGTACTCCGTGGTCACGCTCACGTCGTTCGTGGTGGTGCTGATCGTGGGGCTGGGCAAGTTCGGCGGACCCGCCGGACTGCGCGGCGAGGTGACCGACCCCGGCGGCTGGCTGATGGTCGTCTTCACGGCGCTGTACGAACCGCTCATGGCGACCCTGTTCTCGCTCCTGGGCTTCTTCGTCGCGTCGGCGGCGTATCGGGCTTTCCGGCTGCGGTCGGCCGAGGCGGGCGTGCTGCTGGCGGCGGCGTTCGTGGTGTTGCTGGGCCGCACGCCGCTGGGAACGTGGCTCAGTGACCTGCTGCCGCGGGGCCTGGCGTTCCTGCGCGTCGACACGCTCAGCATGTGGATCATGCGCGTGCCCAACGTGGCGGGACAACGCGCGGTGCTGATCGGGATCGCCGTCGGCGTGGCGGCGCTGACGCTGCGGATCCTCGCCGGACGCAAGCAGGAGGGAGAGGGCGCATGAACGATCGGCGCGCCGACATCCTCCTGCAACTCGGCCGGGTCGACCGACGCTGGCTCTATCTCGTCCTGCTGGTCGCGCTGGCGGTGACGCTGGTGGTGCGGCCGCTGTTCCCGGACACGCCGTCGGCGTTCACGCGGCCGGTCTTCGCGCGGGTGGAATCCCTGACGCCCGGGACGTCGGTGCTGGTGTCGCTGGACTACAGCCCGGCCTCGGCGCCGGAGATCGAACCCATGGCGTTCGCCGTGACCCGGCACCTCCTGCTGCGCGGTGTCCGGCCCGTGTTCGTGACGCTCTGGCCCGAGGGCAACAACATGTTGCAGCGCCTGCGCGAGCAGGTCCTAGAGCGCGATTTCCCCGACCTCGTCGAGGGCCGCGATTTCGCCGCGCTGGGCTACAAGGCCGGCGGCCGCATGGTCATCAACGCCCTGCGCCAGGATCTCGGCGCGATGTACGCGACGGATCTGCGCGGCGCGCCGCTGGATTCCCTGCCGGCCCTCGGCGGGGTGCGGCGACTCGAGGACTTCCCGCTCATCGTGGCGCTGTCGGGCGGCACGCCGGGACTCAAGGAGTGGATCCTCTACGGCGGCGACCCCACCGGCACGCCCGTCGCCGGCGGCTGCACCGGGGTCGGCACGCCGGAGTTCCTGGCCTATTTCCCCGGGCAGCTCCTGGGCCTGATGGGAGGGCTCAAGGGCGCCAGCGAGTACGAGGCGGCGCTCGCCGTGCGTCACGACGACCGCGTATTCCCGCGACGCGCCGGACGCGCGATGGGACCGCAGACGGTCGCGCACGTCCTGATCCTGCTCTTCCTGGTCCTGGGCAACGTGTCGTATCTCGCGCGGCGGCCGGATCGGAGGCGGCCATGAGCGGCAGCTTCGAGGTGTGGATCGGCGCCGCGCTGACGTTGATGGTCCTCAGCTTCCTGTGGCGCGACAACCCGTTCTACAAGTTCGCCGAGCACCTGTTCGTCGGCGTGTCGGCGGGCTACTGGATGGTCATGGGGTTCTGGTCGACGCTCTGGCCCAACGCGATCGTCAAGCTGGTTCCCGCGGCGGCGCGGGTCACCGATCCCGGCGCGGTGCTGCCCGACCGTGAACCGCTGGTCGTGATCCCGCTGCTGCTGGGCTGCCTGATGCTGCTGCGGTTGTGGCCGCGTCTGGCCTGGATCGCGCGGTGGCCGACGGCGTTCGCGGTCGGCACGACGCTCGGCTACAATCTGGTGCGGACGGTGCGTTCGGATTTCCTGGCGCAGATCCACGCGACCATCGCGCCGGGCCTGGTGATCGTCGCGGCCGGCGGCGGGGTCGACTGGATGGCGACGGTCAACCAGGTGATCCTCGTCGCGGGGACCGCGTGCGGTCTCTACTATTTCACATACACGCGCGGCGGTCGCGGCGTGCGCGGCGGCGTGGCGCGCGCGGGACTGATGGTTCTGATGGTGGCGTTCGGTGCGAGCTTCGCGTACGCAGTGATGGGGCGCATCGCCGTGCTCGTCAGTCGCCTGCAGTTCCTGCTGGGCGACTGGCTCGGACTCATCTGAGCGCGACCGCTTGCCTCGGAAGCCGGAGCACGCTAAACTTGCCTCCGTTTCAACGCTGCCGACATCACCCGTGGAGAGCCCCGCATGAGTTCCGACGTTCATCGCCTCGCCCAGCAGATCGTTCATTTCGAGGCTCGCCTGGCCGACGATCCGGGATCGCGCGTGTTCCTGCCGCTGGCCGACCTCTACCGGCGGGTCGGTCGCCTGGCCGACGCGCGCCGGATCCTCGAGGAGGGACTGCAGAAGCACCCGCGGTTCGTGACCGCGCGGACGGCGCTGGGCCTGGTGCTGACCGAGCAGAGCGAATCCGCTGCGGCGCGGGACATCCTCGAGCAGGTCCTCGCGGTCGACGGCGACAACGTGCTCGCGCTGCGGCTTCTCTGTCGCGGGGCGGCGGAGTCCGGCTCCTGGGAGCGGGCGTGCGAACTCGGCGAGCGGTTGCTCCGTCTCGAACCCGAGGACGCCGGTGTCCGCGAAGCGCTGCGGGAAGCACGGCGACGACTGGACACGGTCGCGGTCGTGCCGGAGCCCGAGGTCGCCGAGGACGCCGACGCGGCGACGACGCACCAGGCGGCGGCGAAGAAGGACGCGACGATCACGGAGGGGTTCGAGACGCCGACGCTCGCGGACCTCTATCTGAGCCAGGGCCATCCCGACAAGGCGCGGGTCATCCTGGAGCGCATCCTGGCGCTGGACCCGCAGCGCACCGACGCGCTGGAGGTGATGGCGCGCCTCGAGGCCGGACCGCCGGCACCGCCGACGGCGCCCAAACCGACGGTGTCGATGCCCGAGATCACGCAGGGGACCGGGCGCGGCGACGAACTGGAGCGGTTTCGCGCCTGGCTCGACGCGACCACCGATGATCGTGACCACGCGAACTGAAACCCGGCGCCGCATTGCCGAATCGATCGGTGCGGCGTATCCTTGGATGTCCCCCGACAGGCCGGATCGTGCGGCCTTGACCCAGGAAAGAGGAGCCATCGTGGCTGATACCAGCGATTTCAGGACCGGATTCACCATGCGTCACAAGGGCGAGCTGTGGAGCATCTCGGAGTTCCAGCACGTCAAGCCCGGCAAGGGCGGCGCCTTCGTCCGGACCAAGCTCAAGGGTGTCACCACGGGCAAGGTGGTCGAAGAGACGTTCCGCGCGGGTGAGAAAGTGGACGAGGTGCGGCTGGAAAAGCGCTCCTACCAGTACCTTTACGCCGACGGCGAATTCCTGACGTTCATGAACACGGAGACCTACGAGCAGATCCAGTTGCCGGCCGACACGCTGGGCGACCTGCCGAAGTACGCCAAGGAGAGCGACATCTGCAGCGTGCTGCTCTTCGAGGACACGCCGCTGACGGTCGAGCCGCCGCTGACGGTCGAACTGGCCGTCAAGGAGACCGACCCCGGCCTGCGCGGCGACACCGCCCAGGGCGGCTCCAAGCCGGCGACCATGGAGACCGGGCTCGTCGTCCAGGTCCCGCTCTTCATCGAGGAGGGGCAGATCCTGAAGATCGACACGCGCACCGGGAAATACCTCGGCCGCGCCTGATCGATCCCGTCGCGATCCCGATCCGGGATGAAGAATTTTCGCTAATGGTCACTCTCAGTAAAATGGACAACTTTGAAGCT
>CAZJMO010000032.1:10733-11104 GCA_964547085.1 uncultured Fibrobacteraceae bacterium
TTCCGTTGCCGTGCGGTCGGCCGTCGGGGGTTGCGGAGTTCTCCGGGGCGGGTGATCATGGGGCCGTTCGCTGATCGGGGCCGGCTGTGACGGAGGTTGGGCATGGATATCGCGAAGATCCGGGAACTGGTGGAACTGGTCGCCGACAGCGGCGTCGCCGAACTGGAGATCGAGACCAAGGAGATGAATCTGCGCATCCGTAGCCGCGACGCGGAGACGACGGCGGTGGTCGGGCCGGTCGCGGCTGTGGCGCCGGCGACAGCGGTTCCGGCGGCTCCGGCTCCGGCGCCCGCCGAGCCCGCAGTCGCCGAAGTGCCGCTGCGTGACGTCATCTCGCCCATCGTCGGCACCTTCTACAGCGCGGCCTCGCC
>CAZJMO010000032.1:11114-15682 GCA_964547085.1 uncultured Fibrobacteraceae bacterium
GCAGCGGGTGGTCGCCGGCGACGTGCTCTGCATCGTCGAGGCGATGAAGGTGATGAACGAGATCGAGGCCGAGTTCGGCGGGGTCGTGCGCGAGATCTGCCGGGAGAACGCGCAGCCGGTGGAGGCCGAGGCCGTGCTGTTCCGGGTCGAGCCTGCCTGATTCCCGCGCCGGATGGTGACGTGCGAAGGCCCGCCCACAGAGGCGGGCCTTGGTGTCGGTCGGCTCAAGTTCCCGCGATACAGGTCGATAGCTGGGAGGAATGAACGGGCGCGCCAAGGCTGCCCGCAGGGGTCCATGTACGCCGAGGAGACGGTCGTGTCCCTGGACATCAAGCGCATCCTGAGCGAGATGATCGCGCGTGGAGCCAGTGATCTTCACCTGAAGGTCGCGTCGCCGCCGATCCTGCGCGTCAACGGTCGGCTGAACATGCTCGACATGCCCGCGCCGTCGGTGCAGGACATGGTGGGCGTCGCGCAGCAGATCCTCACGCCGACGCAGCGCGAGCAGTTCGAAAAGACCCGCGAGATCGACTTCGCGTTCGGCGTGCCGGGCGTGGCCCGTTTCCGCGCCAACTTCTACGTCCAGCGCGGATCGATCGCCATGGTCTTCCGGCACGTCCCGGTGGAGATCAAGACCCTCGAGGAGCTGGGGCTGCCGCCGGTCCTGCGCGACCTCGCCCTCAAGCCGCGCGGCCTGATCCTGGTCACCGGCACCGTGGGCTCGGGCAAGAGCACGACGTTGGCCAGCCTGGTGGACATCATCAACACCGAGTGCCACAGCCACGTGATCACCATCGAGGATCCGATCGAGTTCCTGCACAAGGACAAGCAGAGCATCATCAGCCAGCGCGAGGTCGGCGCCGACACGGGCAGCTACGCAGACGCGCTGAAGTACATCCTGCGGCAGGATCCCGACGCCATCCTCATCGGCGAGATCCGCGACGCGGAGTCGATGACCGTGGCGCTGACCGCGGCCGACACCGGCCACCTGGTGCTCTCGACCATGCACACGATCGACGCCACGCAGACGATCAGCCGCATCATCAGCTTCTTCCCGCCGCACCAGCACCAGGAGCGCCGCTACCTTCTGGCCTCGACGCTGCAGGCGGTCGCGTCGCAGCGCCTGGTGGCCGACCCGCACGGCGAGCGGCGCTATCCCGCGGTCGAGGTCATGATCAACACCAGCTCGATCCGCGAGTACATCCGCGAGCCCGAGAAGACGGTGATGATCCGGCAGGCGATCCAGGAGGGCGTGGTCCAGTACCAGATGCAGACCTTCGACCAGTCGCTCATGCAGCTCTACAAGACCGGCAAGATCTCGCTCGACGCCGCCATGCACGCGTCGAGCAACCCGCACGAGCTGTCGTTGCGGATCAAGGGGATCCAGGCCAGCTCGGACACCACCTGGGAACGGTTCGAGCAGGGCGCCGGAGTGCCCGCGGGGACGCCCGAGGGGCTGAAGTAGATCATCCCGGATTCGATGGACAAGGGCGGACCTGACGGCAGGTCCGCCTTGCCGTTTTACCGGAGATGGCCGATCCTGATCACCGGATCGCGGCGACGAAGGTAGCCGGCGTGGACCCGTACCAGGACGGTCGTGCCACCATGTTCAAGAAGATCCTGATCTGCAACCGCGGCGAGATCGCCCTGCGCGTCATGCGCACCTGCAAGGAACTGGGCATCGAGTGCGTGGCCGTGCACGCCGCCGCGGACCGGGAGTCGCTGCACGTCAAGTACGCCGACGAGTCGGTCTGTGTCGGCAAGGCCAGCAGCGCCGAGAGCTATCTCAAGGTACCCAACCTCATCGCCGCGGCCGAGATCACCGGTGCCGAGGCCATCCATCCCGGCTACGGCTTCCTGGCCGAGAACGCGGATTTCGCCGAGACCGTGATCGAGAACGGCTTCGTCTGGATCGGCCCCGAACCCGAGACCATTCGCAACATGGGCGACAAGGCCACCGCGCGCGCCACGGCCGAGGCCGCGGGCGTGCCCACGGTGCCCGGGACGGGTCTGCTGGCGACCGTGGAGGCCGCGCTGGCGGCGGCCGAACGCGTGGGTTATCCGGTGCTCGTGAAGGCGACCGCGGGCGGCGGCGGCAAGGGCATGCGGGCCGCCGGTGACCCGACGGAACTGCGTCAGGCCTACGATACCGCCCGGTCCGAGGCGCTTGCGTCGTTCGGCAACGGCGACCTCTACCTCGAGAAATACCTGGCCCGACCGCGCCACGTCGAGTTCCAGATCCTGGCCGACGCGCACGGACGCGTCGTGCATCTGGGCGAGCGCGACTGCTCGGTCCAGCGTCGGCACCAGAAACTGATCGAGGAGGCGCCGTCGCCCGCGGTCGACGCCGGGTTGCGCGAACGCATGGGACGGGACGCGGTCCGGTTGGCGCGGAGGGTGGATTACCGTTCGGCGGGCACGGTCGAGTTCCTGCTCGACGAGGACGGGTCGTATTACTTCATGGAAATGAACACCCGGATCCAGGTCGAGCATCCGGTCACCGAGATGATCACCGGGGTCGATCTGATCCGCGAGCAACTCCTGGTGGCGGCGGGATTACCGCTGGATTTCGGACAGGACGACGTCGTGATCCACGGGCACGCGTTCGAGTGCCGGATCAACGCCGAGGACCCGACCCGCGACTTCCGGCCGCAGCCGGGCACCGTCAGCGACTTCCATGCGCCGGGAGGCCTGGGAGTGAGGGTGGATTCTCACCTTTACACCGGCTACGCCGTGCCGCCATACTACGACTCGCTGCTGGCCAAGATCATTGTCCACGGCCGCGACCGCACGGAGGCGATCGCCCGCATGGTTCGCGCACTCGAGGAAAGCGTTTTCGAGGGCGTCCCCACGAGCATCCCCTTCCATCTGGCGGTCCTTTCCCATCCCGTGTTCCGGTCCGGGAGCGTGACCACGCGATTCCTGGAGGAACACGGCGCCGAGTTGCTGGAGGCGATGCATGTCCGGGCGGAAAACCAAGAGTCGTAAATCCAAGGCTTCACCTGCCTGGTGGGAAGCGCCGTGGCTCGCGGGCCTCGTGCTGCTCGTGCTGGCGGCGTTCCTGGCCCTGGCGCTGACCGGTCCGGCCGATCCGTGGTGGACGGTGCTGGACGGCGGGGCGTTCGAGAGTCCGGTGGCGTTCGCCAACCCCGGAGGTCCGGTGGGCGCCGTGCTGGCCTTCGTGCTGCGTTTCGTGTTCGGGGCGGCGTGGGCGTGGCTGGTGCCGGCGTTGCTGGTGATGGTGGGCCTGGGCGCGATCGTGAGGCGGACCGGCGCGTTGCGCCCGGTTGTCGCGCGGGCGGTGCCGCTCTGGTTGGCGACCACCGCGTGGTTCGGCATTCCCGGCTGGCCGTGGGGCGACAGCGTTTCGCACCGCTGGGCGGGGGCCGTCGGCACGTACGTCGCGCGCGGGGCGCACCGGCTGTTCGCGATCTGGGGCAGCCGCCTCATCCTGTCGCTGATCCTGGTCGTGGTGATCCTGCTGCTGTTGAGGCCCTGGCTGGGCGCGATCGGCCGGGCGCTGATGCCGGCACTGCGCGTACTGTGGTGGCCGCTGGACTGGCTGGGCCGGTCGCTGGCGGGCGCGGTCGCGGATGTGGCGGGCTGGATCGCCGGGCTGTTCACCGGCCTGGTGAAGCGGCCGAAACAGACGTCGCGGGTGCAGGCGAAGCGTCGCCGGCGGCAGACCTCGCCTCCGGACGAGGAAGAGCCGCCGTTGCCGGACGAGGAAAACGCGCCGAAGGAACGTCGCGTGCACTGGCCGGACGACACCGACATCGGAGCGACGGGGCAGCCGGCCGAGGACGAACTCCCGGTGCGCCCGGTGCCGACGCGGACCGGACCGGTGGAGCTGCCGGGGCTGGACCTGCTGGCGGCGCCGCCGCCGGACGTGCCCGAGATGAGCCCGCAGGAACTGGACGCGGCGGCCGACAAGCTGGAGGAGACGCTGCGGTCGTTCGGGGTCGAGGGCGAGGTCAAGGACGTCAGGCCCGGTCCCGTGGTCACCACCTACGAATACCAGCCGGCGTCGGGCATCCGCGTCAACCAGATCGTGCAGCGCGCGGACGACCTCGCGCTGGCCATGCGCGCGCGTAGCCTGCGGATGGAGGCGCCGATCCCGGGCAAGGCCGCCGTGGGTATCGAGATCCCCAACCAGACGGCGCAGATCGTCAGCATGCGCGAGATCCTGCAACTCGAGCAGGGCCATAAGCGCAACCCCTTGACCGTGACGCTGGGCAAGGACGTGGTCGGGCAGCCGGTGAGTATCGATCTGGCGGCGCAACCGCATCTGCTGGTCGCCGGCTCGACGGGCAGCGGCAAGTCGGTCTGCCTGAACGCCATGATCACCAACCTGCTGCTGTACAACGGCCCGGCGCGCGTGCGGCTGCTCCTGATCGACCCCAAGATGCTCGAGATGAGCGTCTACAACGGCATCCCGCACCTGCTCCTGCCGGTGGTCACCGACCCCAAGGAAGCGCTGCGCGCGATGAACTGGATGGTCGGGCAGATGGACCAGCGCTACCGCGAGCTTTCCAAGCACGCGGTGCGGAACATCGAGCAGTACAACG
>CAZJMO010000033.1:0-15622 GCA_964547085.1 uncultured Fibrobacteraceae bacterium
CAGGAAGCGGCCCTGGGCGGCGACACCTTCGTCATCGCCGGCATCGAGATGCACATGGCGCCCGAAGCGGGCCAGCTCGCCCGCGACATGCACATGTTCATCCGCGGCTACGATATGGAGGGCAACAAGCTCCGCACCTTCTACGAAGACATCAACCGCAGCATCTTCGGCGAGGGATTCGTCCTGCGCGAGATCGAATGGGACAACCCGACGCGCCGTTTCGCCGTGGACGCCGATGGCCAGCTGGTCATGGGCATCCCCCGGAACGAATACGAACTGAGCATCTTCGGCCCCGACGGTGAACTGCGACGCGTCTTCAGCCGTCCCTTCGAGAGCTACCCCCGCAACGAGATGATGGTCGCCCGGTACGACCGCATGCTCGAGGCGCAGGCGCGCCAGATGTCGCCCGACGGCGCGCGGGAAGTGGCCGAGAACGAGCAGGACATCTGGAACATCCGCTGCCACAGCGACGGCACGTACTGGGTGCAGAGCAGCCGCGACGTGTTCGACCCGCCGACTGGCACATTCACCGCCTGGGACGTCTTCTCGCCTGAAGGCGAGTACATCCGCCAGGTCACCGCGGCCATTCCCGGCACGCCCGGCCAGGATCTGCTGTTCATGACCGGCCACGGCCAGGCCGTGCAGATCACGGGATTCTGGGATGCCGTGCTGTCGGCCATGGGCGCCGGCGCCGACGAGGACGCCGAGGGCGCACCGATGGAGATCATCTGTTACGCCATTCTTTAGACCACGACACCGGCCCCATGGTATAACGTGTTCGGCGGCCGTCCGGCCGCCGGATACGTTTCTGGAGGGAAGAGCGTGCTCCGCATCCTGTCGTTGATCATCATCAGCCTGCTCACGACCGTGCAGGCCGAGGCGGCCGACACCGAGGCCGATATCCAGCGCCTGATCCCGCGGTCGGACGGCTCGCTCTGGATGCTGACCAGCCGCGGCGACCGCGGCCAGCCGGCCGGCGTGCTCGTCACGTATGATGTTCGAGATCAAGAGGGCAACTTCGTGCGCCGGGTCGCCGTAGAGTGCGAAGGCTCTGCCGACCGGGACGCACTCTCCCCGCTGGAAGACGGTCGGTTCGTCCTGGTCAAAAGCCACGCCGACGCCATGGCAACCATGCGTGGCACGGACACCGACGCTGCGGACGCGTCCATCGACGACGCTCCGCTGGAAATCGTCGGCCTGCGGGCCGTCGAAACACCGTAGGAGATTATCGCCATGAACGCGCCTCGCCCCGTTTTCGCGTTTCTGATCATGACAATCCTGGCGACCGCGGCGCTCGCCTCGCCCATCGCGAACCCCACCGAGCCTGCGAACGGCAGGCAGACCATCGCGTTGCAGGAAGTCTGGCGCGCCGGCGGCGAGGACGACGACGTCTTCTTCGGCAGCGTCCAGCGGGTCCTCAGCGGTCCCGACGGCACGGTCCTGGTGCTGGACAACCAGCTCTCGCAGGTCCAGGTCTACGACGCCGACGGACAGTGGCAACGCACTCTCGGCCGCGAAGGCGAGGGCCCCGGCGAGGTCCGCAACCCGTCCGACGCCTTCTACCTGCCCGACGGCCGGCTCTGCCTGGCGCAGGGATTCCCGGGCCGGCTGGTCTACCTGAACGCCGACGGCACGCCCGGCGGCCAGGGGCACTACACGTCGATGGGCGAACCGGCCACGTTCACTGTGTTGGTAACGGGCCGGTCGGCACCCCGCGGCATGCTGTTGACGGGAATCCGCATGAACCAGGGCGGCGGCCCCATCGCCCAACAGACCTACTTCCTGTCGCTCTGCGACACCACGGGCGCCGAGCAGGTCGTCTACATGGACAAGCAGACGCAGGTCAACTACGCGGACTTCCGCATGGACGAGATGGCGATGGACTTCCTCTGGGGCGGACGCATGAACATCGACACGGAAGGCCGCGTCTATACCGCGCCCGACCGCAACAGCTACATGGTTCGCGTCCAGAACGTCGACGGGACGGTCCTGCGCGAGTTCTCGCGCGCGGTGACCATCCCCGAACGGGACGCCGAGGCCCGCGCGCTGGAGGGCAAGATCCTCGAGGGCATCGCCTCCAACTACCCGGTGCCCCTGCAGGGGATCACCATGGAAGACACCGAGCCGGCGATCACCGGACTCTGGGTGCGGCCCGACGGCGAGGTCTGGGTGCAGACGCCCGCCAACGAACGTCCCGAGGGTGCGTTCACCCTGCTGGATGTCTTCGATTCCGCCGGCGTGTTCACGCACCAGGTCGTGATCGACGTGCCCGGCGACCCGGACCGCGACGGATTGCACATGCTCGCGGACGGTCGCATCGCGATGGTCATCGGCGGCCTCGATGCCTGGCTCAGCCAGCAGGGCGTCGAGAGCTCGTCCGAAGACGCCCCCGTGCTCGAAGTGATCTGTTACGAGACAAACTAGAACCCCCGACCAGAGGTATTCCATGCCTGCCTGCCGCGATCTGAATCGTCTCATGCGCCACCTGGGCGCCGCGTTCATCCTCGTCGTCCTCGTCTCCATGGCCGGATGCTTCGGTCAGGGCGGCGACGGTGCGGCCGCCGACTCCACCGCCGCGGCGGACACCACTGCGGCCGACAACGCAGACAAGCCCAAGAAGAAGGAAAAGGCGATCAAGGTGAACGTGGGTCAGGTGATCCGCGGCGACCTCGTCGAGAGCATCTACGCCGACGGAGAGATCCGCACGCCGCGGATGCTGGAGATCAAGGCCAAGATCGGCGGCCAGCTGATAGGGGTCGCCGTACGCGACGGCGACCATGTGAAGAAGGGCCAGCTTCTGGCGCGCATCGATCCCCGCGAGTATCGCCTCGATCTGGAGAAGAGCCGCTTCGACCACCTCAAGGCGCTCAGCCAGATCGCCGCCGAGCAGGACACGTTCGAGATGGACCTCTCCGCACTGCGCGAATTCGAGCGCCGGAGCGCCGATCTGAAGACGCACCACGACCGCGGCAAACTCAGCGACGCGGAGTTCCAGGCGCGGCTGCTGGAAATGGAGATGGAAGCTCTGAACAAGGGCGCGTTCCGTCAGGATGTCTTCCAGCAGCGGACCGGCCTGGCCGACGCCCGCATCGCCGAGGAGCGCGCGAGCCTGAACCTCGAGTACACCGAGGTGCGCGCGCCCTTCGCCGGCGTCATCCAGGGCAAGCAGGTGGTCATCGGCGAGAACATCACCACCGGCGCGACCGTCTGCACGCTCTACGACAACGAACACCTCGAGGCCGTGGTCAACGTCCTGGAGGCCGACCTCGCCAACCTCGAGCCCGGCCGCCCCGCGCGCATCGCCGTCCCCGCTTTGCGCGACACGCTCAAGGCCGCCGTCGACGTGATCGCCCCCAACCTGGATCCGGCCAGCCGCACCTGCGAGGTCATGGTCCGCTTCACGAACACGGACGGACGCTTCCGCCCGGGCATGTTCTGTCGCGCCGAGATCGCCGGCTTCGTGCACCACGAGAAGCTGATGGTGCCCAAGGCGTCGGTGCTGATCCGCGACGACCGGCCGCTCGTCTTCAAGCGCAACGACGACCGCGCGCAGTGGTTGTACGTGACGACCGGCATGGAGAACGACCAGTGGGTCGAGGTCCTCCAGGTGCATTCGGGCGGCAGCCTGGCGCCGGGCGAGGAAGTGGTCGTCTCCGACCATCTGACGCTGGCGCACGAGGCGCTCATCAACGTCCGCAAGCAGGTGCCGCCGAGCAACCGCTGGGCGTTCGCCCTGGGCGGCGAGGGGGACGTCCGATGATCGGCATGGCGGTTCGGCGTCCCGTCGCCGTGCTGATGGTCTTCGCCGGACTGGTGATCCTGGGCTGGCAGGGCAAGACCCGCCTGGCCCTGGACCTGCTGCCGGCGATCAACTACCCCAACCTGACGGTGATCACCAACTACTCCGACACGCCCGCCGACGACCTCGTGCGCCTGGTGACCGAACCGCTCGAGGAAGTCATCGCCGGCCAGGAGGGCGTGCGGCGCCTGGTGTCGCGCACCCGCGAAGGCGTCTCCACGATCACGGTGCAGTACGACTGGGGCACCGACATGGACTTCGCCAACCTGCACCTGCGCGAGGCCGTGGACCAGGTGGCGTACCAGGACGACTTCCCCGAGACCGCGGACCGACCGCTGATCCTGCGCTGGGATCCGTCGGCGCGCCCGATCGCCATCCTCGTGCTCGAGGGCGACGATCCGCTGCGCGAGATGACCGACTTCGCCCGCGAGGTCGTCAAGCCGGCCATGGAGCAGATCGACGGCATCAGCCAGGCCGAGGTCATCGGCGGCGCCGAGCGCGAGATCCTGGTGCGGCCGGACTTCCAGAAGCTCCGCCTCTACGGCCTGACGATCGATGATCTGGCGACCGCGCTGCGCGTCTCCAACGTGAACTTCCCCGGCGGCCGCATCCGCAAGGGCCCGCTGTACCTGCCGCTGCGGATCCTCGGCGAGTTCGAAAACCTCGACGAGATCCGCTCCACGGAGATTCCCGCCGCCGGCCACGGCATCACGCTGGCCGACGTCGCCGACATTGTCGATACGGTCAAGGAGCCCGAGGGGCTGACCTACCTCGGCGCCTCCGAGGTGGTCGCGCTGCATCTTTACAAGGAAGTCGGCAAGAACACGATCGATGCGACCAGCGAGGTCGACGAGGTTCTGGGCGTACTCACCGACCAGTATCCCGGCTTCGACGCCGAGTTCGTCTACCGCGACGCCGATTACGTGGCCGAGTCGGTGACCGGCCTGCAGGAATCGCTGCTCTACGGCGCGATCCTGGCGTTCGTGGTGCTGTTCTTCTTCCTCGCCGACTGGCGCAGTCCGATCGTGGTCGGCCTGGCGATCCCCGTCTCGATCATGACCACGTTCGCGCTTCTGGACTTCGGTCACGTGAACCTGAACCTGATGTCGCTGGGCGGGTTGTCGCTCGCGGCCGGTATGCTGGTCGACAACTCGATCGTCGTCATCGAGAACATCAACCGACATCTGGCCAAGCTGCGCGGCCGGCCCGACGATGACCTGCTGGCCGAGACCAGCGCCCGCGCCACCAAGGAAGTGGCCTCGCCGGTCATCGCGGCCACCTTGACGACCGTCGCGGTGTTCTTCCCGGTGATCTACGTGCCCGGCATCGCCGGCGAGTTCTTCCGCGACCAGGCGCTGACGGTGACCTTCTCGCTGCTGGTCTCGATCCTGGTCGCGCTGCTGCTGCAGCCCATGTTGTCCGCGCACCTGCTGCGTCCCAAGGACAAGCCGGGACTGATCTTCCGGCCCGCGGTCCGGATCCTGGAAGCCTGGCGCAACGCGTATCACGGCCGTCTGCCGTGGGTGCTGGACCACAAGCCCATCTTCCTGACCTGCGTGGCGGTGGCCCTGGCCGCGACCGTGATCCTGGGCGCCGGCATGCGCAAGACCTTCCTGCCCGACCGCAACCAGGGCGACTTCTCGGTGCATCTGGAACTGCCCGCCGGCACGCCCGTCGAGGGAGCCGGCGAGGTCGCCAGCGAGCTGGCGGCGTTCCTGCGCGAACAGCCGCACGTGGAGACGGTCTACGCGCAGGTCGGCCAGACCGAGAAGACCCTGGCCAGCCTCAAGGAATACACCGCGCCCAACGTGGCGCGCATCCGCGTGATCCTGACGCCGTCGCGCCACGGCCAGCGCAACATGGAAGAGATCAAGGCCGCGCTCCAGTCGCGCCTCGAGAGGCTCAGCGGCGCCATCTGGACCTTCCACGACGAAGGCATCGGCCTGGGCGAGATCCTGGCCAGCGGCGAGGCGCCCTTCACCCTGGGCATCGTCAGCGACAACCCCGACGCCGCGCGCCGCACCGCCGAGGAACTGCTGCCGCGCCTGCAGGACGTGCCGGGGCTGGTGGATCTGGCGATGGACCGTGTCCTGGGCAACCCGACGCTGCGTCTGAGCCTCAAGCGCGAGACGGCTCTGCGCTTCGGCATCGAACCAGAATTCGTAGCGCAGGAGCTGCGCGGCCGCATCCAGGGCATCGTCGCCACCCAGTTCAACGAGATCGACCGCCGCATCGACATCGCCGTGCGCCTGCCGCTCGACGAACGCCAGAACCTCGACGAGGTCCTGGCCTCGCCGGTGACGCTGCCGGGCGGCAAGACGGTCACCCTGGGCACCTTCGTCACCCAGCGCGTCGAGCGCCCCGTGCGCGAGATCGTGCGCCGCGACCAGCGCCGCCAGATCACCATCTCGGGCGACGTCCAGGGCCGCGGCGTAGACGAGGTCTGGACCGACGTGATGCCAGTCCTGGACGACACCGAACGACCCGGCGGCATGGTCTTCGTCACCGGCGGCGAGCAGGAGGAGATCAGCCGCAGCTTCCGCGACCTGGCCTGGGCGCTGTTGCTGTCGGCCCTGCTGGTCTACATGATCCTCGCCGCGCAGTTCGAGAGCTTCCTGGATCCGCTGATCATCGCCGCGGTGCTGCCGATCGGCGTCATGGGCGCCGTCGTCACGCTCATGGTCACCGGCCAGACGCTGAACATCATCTCGCTGATCGGCCTGATCGCGCTGCTGGGTATCGCGGTCAACGACGCCATCGTCAAGGTGGCCACCATCCGCCGTCTGCGTCACGTCGAGGGCCTGGCGGTGCGCGAAGCCGTGCTCGAGGCCGGCCACCTGCGCTTCCGGCCGATCATCATGACCACGCTCACGACGGTGCTGGCGATGGTTCCCATGGGCGTGGGCCTGGGCACCGGCGAGCAGATCCAGCGCCCGCTGGCGATCACGATCATCGGCGGCCTGACCCTGGCCACCTGGCTGACGCTCTACCTGACGCCTTGCATCTACGAGCTGGCGCACGGCTGGCAGGAACGACGGAAGGGCGCACGGACATGATCCGTTTCTTCGTCGACCATCCCGTCGCCACCTGGATGCTCTTCGCGGCGCTCATGGTCTGCGGCCTGTACTCCGTGCCGCGCCTGAACATCGAGGCCATGCCGGAAACGGAGCTGCCCAAACTCACGGTCTACACCGCGTGGAACGGCGCCAGTCCGTCGGCGATCCAGCGCTCGATCACGCTGCCGGTGGAGGAGGCGGCGGCGCACTGCCGCGGGGTCGAGGAGATCGAGTCGACCAGCCGGCACAACCGCTCGACCGTGGAGATCAGCTACCAGCGCGATGTCGACATCGAGTTCGCCCGCCTCGAACTGAGCGAACAGCTCGGCAACGTACGGCGCAACCTGCCCGCGCAGGCCAGCCAGCCCGTGGTGGTGCCCGAGGTTCCCGAGGAGATGCAGGCGGACGAGTTCTTCACCGTCAACCTCATCTCCCCGCTGCCGGTCAACGAGCTGCGCGAGCAGGCCGAGGACTGGCTCAAGCCGCGCTTCATGGCCATCCCGGGCGTGGCGGAGGCCGAGTTGTGGGGCGGCGCGCTGCCGCTCCTGAAGGTTAACCTGTCGCTCGAGAAGATGGACCGCTACGGCATGACCGCCGACGCGATCTTCGCCCGCCTGGACGCGCGCGACGACATCATCCCGGCCGGCGCGATCCGTCGCCGCGGCCAGGAGCTGACGGTCACGATCCAGGACTCGGTCACCGTTCCCCTGCTCGAAAGCACCGTGCTGGCCAACCTCGGCGGCCAGCCCATCCTCCTGTCCCACGTGGCCGACATCGCCCGCGACTTCGAGGACGTCACCAACTTCCGCCGCAACAACGGCGACAACGTCATCACCCTGCGCATCACCAAGCGCAGCGGCGAGAACTCGGTCGCCGTCAGCCGCCGCCTGCGCGAGGCGATCCCCGCGATCCAGGCCGACATGCCGTTCAAGGTGACCATGGAGGTGGACGAGGACGAGGGCGAGGAACTGCGCGAGAAACTCGAGGAGCTGGTCTGGCGGTCGCTGGCGATCCTGGCCCTGCTCTTCGTCCTGCTGGCCCTGGCGCTGAAGCGCGTACGGCTGGTCGGCATCGTCATCAGCAGCATCGTCTTCGCGATCGTCATCTGCCTGAGCCTGTTCTACTTCTTCGGCATCTCGGTGAACTTCATCACCATCAGCGGCCTGACCATCTGCTTCGGCATGCTGCTGGACAACAGCATCCTTGTGCTCGATTCGGTGTTCCGGCACCTCACCGAGCGCCGCAGCGGCGACGCCCACGGCGCCCTGATCCGCGGCACCCGCGAGGTCAGCTTCCCCATCATCTCGACCACGCTGACGACGGTCGTGGCGTTCCTCAGCTTCGTCTACATGACCGGCCGGCTGGCTCTGACCTACATCCCGCTCGCGGTGAGCGTGGCCTTCGCCATGATCGCCTCGATCTTCGTGGCGTTCTGCTGGATGCCCGTGGCGCTGCGCGGCGCGGCCGAACGCGAGGCCGCGCGCGGCGACCACGCCCCCGACGGTACGGGCGGCTGGCGCCTGTTCCTGCGCTGGAGCGCGCTGGTCGCGGCGGCCGCCGTCCTGGGCGGCGCCGGCCTCTGGCTGGCCAAGGACAAGACCGCGCTGATGTCGCTGTTGCCCTGGTTCGGCGGCGGCGCGGTGCTGCTGGTCTTCGTGGGCGGTTTCGTCAGCTTCGTCGACCGCATCACCTGGATGCACGCCAAGTTCTGGCCCTACCCGGGCATCCTGATGCTGATGCTGAGCTACGGCACTTGGTGGGCCTACGACACCCAGGTGACCAAGGGCGGCTGGTGGCAGCCGCGCAGCCAGGAAGAGCTGATCGTCTATCTCTCCCGACCGGTCGGCACCGACGTCAAGCTGGCGTCGGAAACGATGAAACTCTTCGAGGCGGAACTCCTGCCGCTGCCCGACGACGTCCGCATGAGCGTGCAGGCGTGGTCGAACAACGCCTTCATGCGCATCGAGTTCGAGACCGACGAGGTGCTCTACTCCGCCTATCCCGAGATGTTCCGCAACCGGCTGATCCTGCTGGCCGAGGAGCTGGGCGGCATGTTCATCTACATCGGCGGCTTCGGCGACCCCTACTTCAAGGGCGGCCGCGGCGGCATGAACAGCAACTCGACGATCATGCTCACGGGCTACAACTCCAAGGAGTTGAAGTCGCTGTCCGACAACATCGTCGCCCGCCTCGACCGCAACCGACGCGCCCGCAACGTACGGTTGACCAGCGGCCAGAGCTTCGAACGCTCCGGGGTCGACGAGACGGTGATCCTGATCGACCGCGACGCCCTGGCGCGCCACCGCCTCTCCATGGCCGAGGTCCTGGGCCACCTGCGGCGCCTGCTCGGCGTGGACACGCCGTGGCACATGATCATCGAGGGCGAGGACAAGCAGATCCAGCTGGGCTTCGCCGAGGCCAGCACCATCCAGTACGACGCGGTCCTGGCCAAGACCCTGACCACCGGCCGCGGCGAGAAGATCCGCCTGAGCGAACTGATCTCGCTGGAGATGCGGCCCGAGCTGTCGGCGATCACGCGCAAGGACCAGCGCTACGCCCAGCGCATCAGCTGGGAATACATCGGCACCGACCGCATGAAGCAGGCCTCCATCAAGGACCTCATCGACGGCCTGGAGCTGCCCTACGGCTTCACCGCCGAAGACCTCTCGGGCGAGCAGATCACCGAGGAGGAGGAAGAGGAGCTGGGCCGCACGCTCTGGCTGACGGTCCTGTTCATCTTCATGACCCTCGCCGCGCTGACCGAGAGCTTCGCGCTGCCGTTGCTGTTGATGCTGGCGGTGCCCATGGCGCTGGTCGGCGTGGTCGGCATCTTCTGGGCCGACGGCAGCCCGTTCGACAGCTCGGCGCAGATCGGCCTGGTGCTGATGTTCGGCATCGTGGTCAACAACGCCATCCTGCTGATCAACCGCTTCCGCCTGATGGTGCGCGAGATCGTGAACGACCGCGGGCTCAGCGGCCACGGCGTGCCCGACAAGCGGCGGATCGGCGGCTTCGACCTCTGGCGCCTGCCGCCGCGGGAACGCTACGACATCCTCAAGCAGGCCGTCGTCGAGGGAACCGGTATCCAGATGCGGTCGATCCTGCTGGCCAGCGGGACGACGATCGCCGGACTGTTGCCGCTGCTCTACGAGGTCGAGAGCGCGAGCGGCGGCGGCGGCAAGGACATCTGGGAGAACCTGGCGCTGGCGTCGATCGGCGGGCTGGCCAGCAGCACCGTGCTGATCCTGATGGCCATGCCGGCGCTGTACTGGGCGTTCACGCGGCTGGGGTGGTCGTTGGCGCGGCTGACGCACTGGCTGAATTCACGGCGCCGGCAACCCGCGCCCGCACTCGAACCGCCAACCTCGCGCTGATCGCCGGAGGCGGCCGGTCACCGGATCGGCCGCCCCTTTTTTGCCGAACATTCCCGCCCCTGCTATCTTCCGCAACATGAACACCATCGACGCTCTCGTCGCGCTCCGTCGCGAACTCCACGCCCACCCCGAGCCCAGCGGCAAGGAGGTCGGCACCGCCACGTGCCTGCGCGAACTCCTGGTCCCGTGCCGCCCGGCCCGCCTTCTCGACAACCTGGGCGGTCACGGCCTGGCCGCGGTCTTCACCGCTCCCGGCGACGAACCCGGTCCCACGGTGATGCTGCGCGCCGAACTGGACGCGCTGCCCATCCACGAGATCGCCGACCACCCCTACGCCTCGAAAAACGACGGCGTCGCCCACCTCTGCGGCCACGACGGCCACATGGCCATCCTCGCGGGCGTCGCCCTCGGGCTGCGCGAGCACCCCCTGAAACGCGGCCGCCTGGTGCTGCTCTTCCAGCCCGCCGAAGAGACGGGCCAGGGCGCCGATCTGGTGTGCCGCGATCCCCGCTGGCAGGATCTCGACCTCGACTACGCCTTCGCCCTGCACAACCTGCCCGGCTACCCGCTCGGCCAGATCCTGCTGCGCGAGGGTGCGTTCGCCGCGGGCAGCGTGGGCCTGGTCATCCGCCTGCGGGGACGCACCGCGCACGCGGCATACCCGGAGAAGGGACGCAGCCCGGCGCTCGCGCTGAGCCGCCTGGTGCCCGCGCTGGCAAGCCTGCCCACGGCCCTGGAAAAGCGCGGCGATCTGGCGCTGGTGACGGTGGTCCACGCCCGGCTGGGCGAGGTCGCGTTCGGCACCAGTCCGGCCGACGCCGAGATCATGGCGACGCTGCGCTCGGACAGCGAGGTCGTGCTGGGCGAGTTGCGTGATCGCGCCGCGGATCTCGCGCGGACCGAGGCCGGCAAGGACAAGCTCGAGTGTGCGCTGGAATGGGTCGAGGAGTTTCCGGTCACCGAGAACGACAGCCTGGCCGTCGCCGTCGCCGAGCGCGCCGCTGCCGCCGCGGTCCTGCCGCTGGGCGTGCCGTCGGAGAGTCCGTTCCGCTGGTCGGAGGATTTCGGGCGTTTCACCGCGGCCGTGACCGGCGCCCTGGTCGGTCTGGGATCCGGCACGGACCAACCCGTTCTCCACGCGCCGGATTTCGATTTCCCCGACGCGCTGCTGCCCGCCGGCGTGCGTTTCCTGGATGCCTTGCTGGACGAGATCGGCTTGCGCTGAAACGACCGCGCTTCCACGAACAAGGGGCCTCGCCGATCCGGCGAGACCCCTTCGTCCATCCGATCCCGTGGCGAACTAGGCCAGGAACTCCGTCACGGCCTTGCAGAACCGCTTCGTCCCCTCCTCGATCTTCTCGGAAGACATGCAGCTGAAGTTCAGCCGCGCGTGGTTCTCGTTGCCGGGGTTGGGGTAGAACGCGCCGCCGGGCACGAAGGCCACCTGCTGCGCCAGGCACTTCTCCAGCAGGTCGCGGGCGTTGACCTGTTCGGGGAAGGTGACCCACAGGAAGAGTCCGCCCTCGGGCCTCGTGAACGTCACCGAGTCGGGCAGGTTGTCGCCCAGGACCTTGAGCATGAGGTCGCGACGGTCGCGGTAGACCTTGATGACCTTCTGGATGTTGTCGTCGAGGCCGTAGACGTCGAGATAGGTCGCGACCTGGCGCTGGATCAGCGTGCTGGTGTGCAGGTCGGCGCCCTGCTTGACCATGACGTAGCGACGCAGCAGATCCTTCGGCGCGGCCAGCCAGGCGCAGCGCAGGCCGGGGCAGAACGTCTTCGAGAAGGTACCCAGGAAGATGACCATGTCGTTCTTGTCGAGCGCCATCAGCGCGGGCAGGGGCTCGCCCTCGAAACGCAGTTCGGCGTACGGGCTGTCCTCAACCACCGGCACGTTGTTCTTCACGGCCAGGTCGACGAGCATCTGGCGCCGCTCCAGCGACCACGTCCGACCGCTCGGGTTCTGGAAATCGGGAATCGCGTAGATGAACTTGACGTTCTCGTTCTCCGAGAGCGCCTTCTCGAGCGCGGCGGGGATCATGCCGTCGTCGTCGGTGTCGACCTCGACGAAGCGCGGCTGGTAGCCCTGGAAGGCGTTGATGGCGCCCAGGTAGGTCGGGCTCTCGCAAAGCACGACATCACCCTTGTCGACGAAGATCTTGGCCGAGAACTCGAGACCCTGCTGCGAACCGCTTGTAATCAGGATGTCGTCGGCGGTGACGCGGGTCTGCTGGTGCTTGTTCATGCGCTCGGCGATGTGATTCCGCAGCACCGGATCGCCCTCGGTGGCGGAATACTGCAGGGCCGTGCATCCCTCGGTCTCCAGCACCCGGCGGGTGATCTCGGACATTTCCCTGGCCGGGAACAGCTCGGCCGCAGGCAGCCCGCCGGCGAACGAGATGATGTCGCCCTGCTGCGCCAGCTTCAGCAACTCGCGAATCTCCGAAGCCTTGAGGAACTCCATGCGTTTGGCGAGCTTGAACTTGGCCTTTTCCATGACGGATCCACCTTCCGGGTTGATGGGCCGGTGTGCGCGGTTGTGCCGTCAAAGATGGTCAGTGGTTTTCGGGATGTAAAGCGGTGTGAGCGCGCCTGGGGAGCGATACCAAGGGGACGGAATCCGGCCGTAGAAGCCCGCAATTCGGGAAATCTTCAACGTTCGCGCGTCTCCGAAACAGGATCGTTGGCATCCGCCCCCCTCGAATGCTACATTCGCCGCGCTGTCACCCGCCTGGTGACGTTCGTCACCGCATCGAGAAGGGAAGTTGTCCATGACCTCGCTTGCGACCTTCGCCCGTTCGAGCGTCGGCAAGAAGGTCCTCGTCGCGATCACGGGTCTGATGCTCTTCGGATTCGTGTCCGTGCACCTCATCGGGAACCTGACGCTGTTCATTCCCGACGGGGGAAAGGCCTTCAACGAGTACGGCCATTTTCTCGAAACTGCCCTCCACGGCTGGCTGATCTACGCCTTCGAGGTCGGCCTCATCACGCTGTTCCTGGTGCATCTGCTCTACGCGATCACCGTCGCCTGGCTCGACAAGAACCGGGCGCGGCCACAGAAGTACGCCCTGATCCGGAACGCCGGCGGCAAGAGCCGCAAGACCCTCGCGTCGCGCAGCATGATCATCACCGGGCCGATCATCTTCATCTTCGTGATCATGCACGTGAAGATGTTCAAGTTCACCGGCCACCCGCCCGTCGTCTACCACGGCACCGAGATGAAGAATCTTCACGCCGTGGTCGTGGAAGCCTTCAAGGTACCCTGGATCTCGCTGGCCTACATGGCCGTGATGATCGTCCTGGGAACCCACCTGTGGCACGGGGTCTGGAGCGCGTTCCAGTCGATGGGCTGGAACAGCGACCGCCACATCAAGCTGCTCTCGACGCTGTCGGTGATCGCCGGCATCGCGCTGGGCGCCGGCTTCCTGGCTCTCCCGCCCTACCTCTATTTCTTCGCCACCGCCGTGGGAGGTCACTAGCATGAGCATCCTCGACGCGAAAATCCCGGGCGGACCGCTGGCCGACAAGTGGGACCGCCACGCGATGGAATGCGGCCTGGTCTCTCCGGCCAACCGCCGCAAGTTCCACGTCATCGTCGTGGGCACCGGCCTGGCCGGCGGCGGCGCCGCCGCGACCCTGGGCGAGATGGGCTTCAACGTCACCAACATCTGCATCCAGGACTCGTCGCGCCGCGCGCATTCGGTGGC
Source organism: uncultured Fibrobacteraceae bacterium (assembly GCA_964547085.1). GTDB lineage: Bacteria > Krumholzibacteriota > Krumholzibacteriia > LZORAL124-64-63 > LZORAL124-64-63 > Glo-17. The sequence goes on from CAZJMO010000033.1 coordinate 13,937, forward strand.
TGCCCAGGGCGGCATCAACGCGGCCAAGAACTACCAGAACGACGGCGACAGCATCCAGCGCCTGTTCTACGACACCATCAAGGGCGGCGACTATCGCAGCCGCGAGGCCAACGTCTACCGCCTGGCCCAGCTGTCGACCGAGATCATCGACCAGTGCGTCGCCATGGGCGTGCCGTTCGCGCGCGAGTACGGCGGCACCCTGGCCAACCGCTCCTTCGGCGGCGTGCAGGTCAGCCGCACGTTCTACGCGCGCGGCCAGACCGGCCAGCAGCTCCTGCTCGGCGTCTACAGCGCGTTGTCGCGCCAGGTCGCCGCAGGCACCGTCAAGATGGAGTCGCGGCACGAGATGCTGGACCTGGTGGTGGACAACGGTCGGGCCGTGGGCGTGATCTGCCGCGACCTGATCACCGGCGAACTCAAACGCTACGCGGGCGACGCGGTGGTGCTGGCGACGGGCGGCTACTCGCCGGTCTACTTCCTGTCCACCAACGCGGTCAACTGCAACACGACCGCGATCTGGCGCAGCTACAAGCGCGGCGCGTACTTCTCCAACCCGTGCTTCACGCAGATCCACCCGACGGCGATCCCGCAGGCGGGCGACTACCAGTCCAAGCTCACCCTGATGAGCGAGTCGATGCGCAACGACGGCCGCGTCTGGGTCCCGATGAAACCCGGCGACAAGCGCCAGGCCACGGACATCCCCGAAGCCGAGCGCGACTACTACCTCGAGCGTCGCTACCCCGCGTTCGGCAACCTGGTCCCGCGCGACATCGCCGCCCGGGCCGCCAAGCTCGAATGCGACGCCGGCAAGGGCGTGGGCAACACGGGCTTCGCGGTGTACCTGGACTTCGAGGACGCCATCCAGCGGCTGGGCAAGGACGTGGTCGAGGACCGCTACGGCAATCTCTTCTCGATGTACGAAGAGATCACGGCCGACAATCCCTACAAGACGCCCATGCGCATCTACCCCGCGCCGCACTACACCATGGGCGGCCTCTGGGTGGACTACAACCTGATGTCGACCATCCCCGGCCTGTTCGTGGCCGGCGAGGCCAACTTCTCGGACCACGGCGCCAACCGCCTGGGCGCCAGCGCACTCATGCAGGGCCTGGCCGACGGTTATTTCATCGCGCCCCGGATGGTGTCGAGCTACCTGGCCAACGAGGGCAACGCCGGCGCGTCGGTCGATTCGGCCGCCTTCGGCGCGGTCGAGGACGAGGTCAAGACCCGGTACGACAAGCTGCTCTCCATCCAGGGCGACAAGACCGTCCGCGAGTACTGGTGGGACCTCGGTCGCATCATGTGGGACAAGGTCGGCATGGCGCGCAATCCGGAAGGGCTGAAGGAAGCCATCACGAAGATCGCCGCGCTGCGCGAGGAATACTGGCAGAACGTCAAGGTGCCCGGCAACGAGGCCGACCTCAACAAGCACCTCGAGATGGCCGGTCGCGTGGCCGACTTCTTCGAACTGGGCGAACTGATGGCCCGCGACGCGCTCATGCGCGAGGAATCCTGCGGCGGTCACTTCCGCGAGGATTTCCAGACCGAGGAAGGCGAGGCCAAGCGGGACGACGCCAACTTCACCTTCGTCTCCGCCTGGGAGCACAAGGGCGACCAGCAGGAACCCGAGACTCAACCTTAGGTTTTTCAGGGTCATTGAAGTAGTTTAAAGATGTATAAAATGCT
>CAZJMO010000034.1:0-5695 GCA_964547085.1 uncultured Fibrobacteraceae bacterium
CCACGTGCGGACGGCGGCCTGCGGCCTTGCCTTCCTCGCGGCGCTGGTCGGGCGTCATGTCGTTGAGGATGTACTTGACGTCGCAGCCCAGGAACTTGAGCACGCCGCCCATCCACTCGGCGTCACGTCGCGCCAGGTAGTCGTTGACCGTGACCAGGTGCGCGCCCTTCTCGGGGATGCTGTTCAGGTAGAGCGGCATGATCGCGACCAGGGTCTTGCCCTCGCCCGTGGCCATCTCGGCGATCTTCCCCTGGTGCAGCACGACCGCGCCGATGATCTGCGTGTCGTACGGGATCATCGCCCAGTGCATCTCCTGGCCCCACACCGGCCACGCAGCTTTGCGTTCCGTGAGCCGCCGGCATGCTTCCCAGACGACCCCGAAGGCTTCCGGCAGCATGTCGTCCAGGGTCTCGCCGTCGCGATATCGCTGCTTGAACTCGTCGCGCTTGGCGCGCAGTTCGTCGTCGCTCAGCGGCTCGAACTGCCCGCGAACAGCCTTGACCTTCTCGAGAACGGGACCGATGCGCGCGATATCGCGGCTTCGCTTGCCCATGAAGCGTTCCAGCAGTCCCAGCAGGCCCTTGGCCATTGTCGAATCTCCTTGATACCGGATATGCGCCGCCGCACCGACGGTCGCCGACGAGGAAACTAAGGGGGGCGTCGGGAGGGTGTCAACCGATGAGCGCTCGGCGGGTTCCCCGGACCACGGTCACGACCCCGCGATCCAGAGCTTCAGCAACATGGCCACGCCGAGCGGACATAGCAAGTTGTCCAGGCGCCCGGTCCGGCTCTCGATCAGGGCGGCCATCGCCGCGCCGGCGGTCGCCGCGGCGGCCCCGAACGGAGGAATCGCCCAGATCGCCGGCAGCGACGCCGCGAAGCACGCGAGCGACCCCACCCACGTCTTGCCCGCGATGCCGCGCGGCGTTCCGTACCAGCGTCCGACGACCGCGGCGGCCGTGTCGCCGACCGCCAGCGCCAGGATGCCCGCCGCCGCCGCGGACGCCGGCATGAGCGCCGCGGCAGCGAAGTAACCGCATGCCAGAAGGGTGGCGCCCGAGATCGTCCGGCGCTCTTCGGGACGATAGACGCCCGGCAACCAGCGGTCCAGCCGGTCCTGCCAGACGTCTCGCCGACGCAGGAGATCCAGGACGACGGCCGCCGCAAGCACCACGCCCAGCCCGGCGAGCGCCCACGTCCTCGGGGTCAGCAACACCCACGGCGCGGCCAGGCCTGTGGCGAGATGGATGAGGTTCCGCCGCGGTTGCTGCTTCCGGTTCAACGTGCAGCCTCCAGGAGACCGCGGTAGACCTCGCGGTCGCGCAGGACCCGCAGCGTGTAGTCGCGCGTCTCGGGGTAGCTGATCCAGGCCCAGAAGACCTCGCGGTCGGCGCCGCCGCCGAGTTGACCGTCCCACCGCTTGACGGCGCTGCCGCCGGCATTGTAGGCGGCGACCGCCCGGTACGGATCGCCCCCGAAACGCCGGACTTCCGTCGCGAGGATCCGCGCGCCGGCGCGCAGGCTGGCCGCCGGATGGCTCCAGTGCGACGGTCCCGGCGGGCCGGCGGGGTCGTCGTAGTGGAACGGCATGATCTGCATGTAGCCGAGTGCCCCGGCGCGCGACCGGACCGCCGGCTCGAAGTGGGATTCGTTGCGCGCGATCGCCAGGAGGATCTCCGCCGGCAGATCCAGTTCCAGCAGCGTGCGGCGGACCGCGGGGTCGGCCGGCAACGGGTACCAGAACAACCGGCGCACGGCCTCCTCGACCCCGCCCGCCGGCAAGCGTACGGCCACCGACAGCATCCCGCGATCGTCGCCCAGCGCCAGCGCCGCGCCCATCAACGCGTGTCCGCGCCATCGGGCTTCGAGGTCCCGCCACGGTCCGCTCTCCCGGAGTTCCGGCACCGGTGTCGGGGCGGGCATCGCCGCACCGCCGGCGAGGCGCTCGATGTCGCGTTGCACGGCGAAGTCCAGCAACCGCGGAACCGTCGGGGAACCGGCGAGGCGTCCGGCGACCACCGCGCAGGCGGTCGCGTGGCGTTGCGCGGGATCGTCCGCCGCGAGGATCGCCCGCAGGCCGGCGCGATAGTCGCGATCGTCCAGGCCGAGGACGGCGTCGCTTGCAAGCGCAAGGCCCCAGCGCGCCCAGGCGCTCCACAGGCGGTGTCGCCAGGCGTCCGGTTCTGGAAGCGTCCGGTGGACGCCCGTCGCGAGGTCCGGCGCCTTCCCGCGCCGTACGAGAACCTCGCTGCGGCTGCGGAGGTCGTCGCCGGTCGACGCGCGCGGTTGCCCGATCCGCGCCAGGAGCGCCGCGGCGTCCGTGCGGAAGGTCACCATCTGGGCGTCCTCGAGATATCGGTCGGCCAGGGCGACGACCGTGCCGGCGTTGCCCGTACGCCCCCTTGCGAGGGCCAGGGCCATGGCCTGCACGGTCCACTCGCGGAGACGCCCGACCACGCCGGCGGAGGCGCCGCTGTCGGCCAGACGCAGCGCCGCCTCCAGATCCGCGAGACCGGGTTTCCATCGATCGGCGAGGAGACGCTTCTCGCTGGCCCGGCGCCAGAGATCGAGTCGGTGGCCGTCCTTGAGGTCGGGCCTCGCCGCGAGCGTCTCGAGCGCGGCGGCCCCGCCGTCGAGGCGACGACGACCCCGCAGCCAGTAGCCCTGCAAAAGGCCGTCGGCGGGTGGGTCGGGGTGCCGCGTGAAATGGTCCTTCAACGCGCTTGCCGGCAACAGCAGTGCGCCGACCCCCGCTTCCACGTCGGGCGGGAAACCGGCGGCCAGGAAATCCCGCGTCGGCATCCAGAGCTTGCCGGCGTCGGCCAGGACCAGCGCGGTGTCACGGTCCGGAGCGTGGCCCGGCAGCGCGTCCGCGCCGGCGGCGCGGCGGACGGCGAGCCAGAGCGCCCATCCGCTGCGGGTGTCGTAGGAGCCGAGGTCGGCAACGCCGGTCCACAGGGAATCCGTACGCACGGGACGGCCCGCGCGCACCGCCAGGCAGGCCGCGCGCATCCGCCACGCGAACGCCTCGGTCTGGGACAGGCCGAGCGTTTCGGCGTCGCGCACGATCCCCGAGGCGGCCTCAGCGGCGTCGTTCCAGGCGCCGCGTTCCCAGAGCCCGCCGGCGTGTCGCAATCGCAGGGCACGCCGCCACGGCCCGTCCAGACCGGCGTCCGCGGGACGGCCGGCGTCCAGCGCGCGCAGGGCGAGCCACTGCCGGCGCGCACGGTCGTAGAAGATCCGGGCCCGTTCGACCGAACGCATCGCCGGGAAGGCCAGGCGCCAGGACTCGAGGTCGGAGCCGCGGTTCCAGCGACCGGTTCTGAAGAAAGCAGCGGCCCCGTCGAGCCAGGCGGGGTCGATCGCGAGCGGTTCGAGCAGTCCCGCCGGCCAGCCGTCGGTCAGGACGATGGTGTCGGGATCGCGGAATTCCCCCACCTGGAAGCGGGCGAGCCACGGATCGTGAATGACCTCGGCGGCGGCCGGCAGCGCCATCAGCATCACGATCATAACGAGCGTGCGGCGGGTTGCAGTCGTCACGGAAGCCATGTCACCTTGCGGGTCAGGGTGGAATCGTGCGCGCGCAGGCGAAAGATATACACGCCGGCCGCCACGCGCCGCCCGTCACCGGCGCGGCCGTCCCAGACGATCACGGCACGCGACGGTCCGGGGCGCCAGCGGCGCATCAAGAGCCCGCGCAGATCGTAGACCGCGAGCGCCGTGCGCGTGTCGCCCGCACCATCGACATCGACCGAGACGACCCCCGGCGCAGGGTTCGGGTGCGGCCAACCGAGAACCGGTGCGTCGGCGCCTTCGAGCGGCATGGCGCGCGAAGCGACGGCGGCTCCGGATCCGGTGATCGCGACCACCCGCACGAGCGAGCGGAACCCCGCAGGGATCTCGAGGTCGGCGATCGGCACGTCGAACGTGCCGTCCGGAGACATGTTCAACGTCGGGTTCTCGATCGCGATCCAACCGGCGCCCCCGTCGTCGCTGCGCTCGATGCGGAAATCGATCGCCTCGCCGGGACCGGTCCACTTCCAGGTCAACCGGCCGGCCTCCGCGGCTACGGGAAAGGCGCTCGCCGGTTCTTCGTCCGCATGGCCGATCAGATCGCGCACGAGCCAGCCGCGCGCGCGCCACAGGCTGTCGCTCGCCAGTTCCAGGCGCAGCCGCCACGGTCCCGGCCCGTGGGTCGCGCGGTCGGGCAGCGGTAGGATCTCGCGGCGCCACAGCGGCGCACCGTCGGATTCGAGCGGATCGGCGACCGCGAACGTGGGCATGCCCGCCAGCACGTGTTCGGCTCGTCCGTCGACGTCGCCCTGCCAGCCGTCCAGCGGTACCGCCGGCGTGGTCGTTCCGCCGTCGTGAACCCACGTCAGGTTCACGCCGTCGATCGCGCGTCCCGGGTACAGGAGCTCGAGATCGACCGCGTGCGTCAACTCGACCCAGCGCACATCCGCGCCCAGCGCCGGCGAGAGCAGCTGCGCGTGGGCGTCGTTGCCGTACGTGACGTCGGGCCATGCCGTCGCTGAAACGTCGTCGTTGCCGGTGCAGGCCAGAACCCGTGCCGCGCCCGCGCCGAGCGCCGCGGTGTCGGTCCATCGATGCCAGCGGGTTTCTCCCGTGGCGATCTCGGCGGTCCAGTCTCCGGGCCAGGCGCCGTCCAGCGCGAACGGCGCCGCGGTGGTGTCCCAGACCCAGACCAGATCGCCGCTGCCGATCGCTCCGCCGGTCAACTCGATGTGGAACGTCGTCAACGCGCCGCTCGGAGGCTCGCCGGCCGGTTGCCACGGCGCGGTCGTCGCGCGATGGGTCGCCCAGTCATCGTCTCCCTCAAAGGGCGTCAGATCGATCGCGATGCTCGCGCCCGACGCGAACGTTCCCCAGCGCGGATCCTCCACCGTCACCAACGCGGACACCGTGTTCGGCAGGTCGCCGACGCCGGTCACGCGGGCCTCGATCGTCGCGACGACCGGATTGCCGACGAACGAGATCCGCAGGTCGGCCCGAACGCTCGTACCGCGGTTTTCGAACATGAGTTCGCCGCCGGTCACCGAGACCGCGACGTCGATGCCGCTGGGATCGCCGCTCCAGGTTCGCGCCGCGGGGACCGTGCCGTCGTCGTAGACCTGCGCGACGCCGCCGGACGGGAAGAGGTCCTCCGCGTCGCCGTTGCTCCATCCGCGCGCGACGTCGTTCGCGCCGTCGGCCTCGACGAGGGTCACGCGCAGGTGGCGGTCCGGCCACGTGAAGCTCGAGGCCTCGGTCTCGGCGAGCGACCGGTCGATGTGATAGAGAATCAGCCGCTCGGCCGGCAGCGCGGCGTCGTACGGCGCGGTCGCCGCCGGGTCGCGGATCTCGGCGAGCCAGTAGTCGAGGCTCCCGGGATCCGACGGATCCAAACGCACGACCGTGCCCGGCCGCGGCAGCGTACCGGAATCGGCCCAGCCCATCTGCAGCGCGGAGTAGCCGTCCGGGAGGCTGGGATCCTCGCCCGCGCCGGTCCCGAGCCAACCGGCCGACATCAGGCTGAACGCCCCCAGTCCTCCGCTCGTCCCGGTCTCCGTGGTGCCCGGGGGCCTTGAACCGAGAAGACTCGTTCATCTGGCAAATCTTGGAATACATTCCGTTGACCGGGCCGGACCCGCCATCTGGCACTGCCTTGATTGTCGCCGCTGCGGTAATCTTTGCC
>CAZJMO010000034.1:5705-10922 GCA_964547085.1 uncultured Fibrobacteraceae bacterium
GTGCCCGGCAGGTTGACGTCGTAGCGCTCCTCGAGGCCGAACAGGTGTCCCGTCTCGTGCGCCCAGATCCCCAGCGGGCTGCCGACCGCGACGATCGCGTAGCTGCGCGCCACGATGCCGCGCTGCAACACCGGTTCGTCCAGGAAGTACTGCTGCGGCGGAAACAGGGCGTCCGGATCTTCGAGGGGTCCCGGCGCCGCGTGGACCACGAGCACGCCGTCCACCTCGCCGTCGTGGTCCTGGTCGCTGTCGGCAAAATCGAGGCCGCGCGCGATCGCACCCTCGAGCGCGGCGGTCACCATGGCGCGCGTCCGCGTGTTCCCCTGCCAGTCGAGGTCCGAGTAGTCGAGAGCCAGACCGGGCAACGACACCACCGGCGAGACCGCGATCGCGAGGCTCGAACGACCGCGGGACGCCGCGTCGAAATAATGCGCCATCGAACCGGCTTCCGGAGCGTCCAGGCGCGACCGCAGACCAGTGCCGGGATCGTAGCCGTCGGGGAACCGGACGTCGGCGAAATCGACGGGGATCACGAGCAGGCCGAAGGGTGCGGGCTCGCCCGCCTTGGCCGCAACCGCGGCGCGGACGGCGGCACGGCGCGCGGCGCGGAGGGCGTGCACGTCGTCCGCGGCGAGGGCGCCCGCAGCGAGCGCGAGGACCAACGCCAGCATCAGGATCAGCCGGAGCCTACTCCCACTCGATCGTGCTCGGCGGCTTGCTGCTGATGTCGTAGACCACACGGTTGATTCCCCGCACCTCGTTGATGATCCGGTTCGAGATCCGCGCGAGGATCTCGGTCGGAATGCGCGCCCAGTCCGCGGTCATGCCGTCCAGGCTGGTCACCGCGCGCAACGCCACCGCGTTCTCGTACGTCCGCTGATCGCCCATGACGCCGACCGACCGGACCGGCAACAGGATGGCCCCCGCCTGCCAGATCGCATCGTACTGGCCGGAGGTCCGGAGTTCATCGATGAAGATACGGTCCGCCGCCTGCAGGAGCGAGACGCGGTCGGCGTTGACCTCGCCCAGGATCCGCACCGCCAGCCCCGGCCCGGGGAACGGATGGCGCCCGAGCAGATGCGCCGGGATGCCCAGCTCGCGTCCGACGCGCCGGACCTCGTCCTTGAAGAGGTTGCGCAGGGGCTCGACCAGCTCGAAGCCCAGCTTGGCCGGCAGACCGCCCACGTTGTGGTGCGTCTTGATGACGCTGCTCGGCCCGTGGATCGAGACGCTCTCGATGCGGTCGGGGTAGAGCGTGCCCTGCGCCAGGAAACCGAAGGGACCAAGGTCGCGGGTCGCCTCGGTGAAGACCTCGATGAACGTCTCGCCGATGATCTTCCGCTTCCGCTCCGGCTCCTCCACGCCCGCCAGCCGCGTCAGGAAGATCTCGCGGGCATCGACGCTCTGCAGCGGCTGCTGCAGGAATGCGTTCATGTCGCGCTCGACCTGCACGCTCTCCTCGTGCCGCATGACCCCGTTGTCGACGTAGACCGAGTGCAGGCGGTCGCCGATCGCGCGGTCGACGAGACTCGCCATGACCGTGCTGTCGACACCGCCGGACACCGCGCACAGGACGCGACGGTCGCCGACCTGGTTGCGGATCTCGGCGACGGCCTCCTCCACGAACGCCGCGGCCGTCCACTGGTCCTCCACCCGGCAGACGCGCCGGGCGAAGGCCTCGATCATGGCCAGGCCGTGCGCCGTATGCGCGACCTCGGGATGGAACTGCACGCCGTAGAGGCCACGCGAAGGATCGGCCGCTGCGGCGAACGGGATCTGCTCGGTGCGCGCGAGCACCCGGAAGCCGGGCGGCAGCGCCTCGACGTGGTCGCCGTGGCTCATCCAGACGGGCTGACGTTCGGGAAGGCCGGCGAACAGGATGTCCGGATCGACGATCTCGATCTCGGCGTGGCCGTACTCGCGGCTGTGCGCCGGCGAGAGACGTCCACCGAGCTTGTGGCACATCAGCTGCATGCCGTAGCAGATGCCCAGCAGCGGCTTGCCCGCGGTGAAGAGCCTCACGTCGACGTCGGGAGCGCCGGGATCGGTGACGCTCGACGGGCCGCCCGAGAGCACGATGCCGCGGACCAGCGGGTCGTCGAGCACCTCGCGCCAGGCCGTGAACGGTCGCATCTCGCTGAAGACGTTCACCTCGCGCAGGCGGCGGGCGATGAGCTGGCTGACCTGCGAACCGAAATCGAGGACGACGATCTTGGGATGGTCGTGGCCGGGAGCGGACATGTCGGGCTCCTGCTAGTGGTTGAAGTGCCGCCGCGAGGTCAGGATCAGGGTGACGCCGAGTTCGCGCGCGGCGGCGGCGACCTCCTCGTCGCGAATCGAACCGCCCGGCGCGATGACGGCCTTGATGCCCGCCCGCGCCAGTTCCTCGACACCGTCGGGGAACGGGAAGAAGCCGTCGCTGGCGGCCACGCAGCCGTCGAGGTCGAGCCCCTGGTCGCCGGCCTTGCGGACGGCCAGCTTCACGGAGTCGACGCGGCTCATCTGGCCGAAGCCGCAGCCGATGGTCGCGCCGCCGCGGGCCAGCACGATGGCGTTGCTCTTGCCGTGCTTGCAGACCTTCCACGCCAGGTCGAGGTCGGCGCGCACGGCCGCCTCCGGCTCGTCGCCGGCGACGACCGACCAGTCGCCGAGTTCCGGGAACCCGCCGTCCTCGGCCTGCTCGAGCACCAGATTGCCCCAGCGCCGCGCCCGGCCCTGTGTCGCGACCGGGAAAACGGCCGGATCCCACGTCATCACCCGGAGCTTCTTCTTCTTCAGAAGCCGCTTCAAGGCATCCCCGGAATAGCTCGGCGCGACAACGACTTCCAGGAATCTTCCCGCGAGTGCTTCGGCGGTCGCCAGATCGACCTCGCGGTTGAAGGCGAAGATCCCGCCGTACGCCGACACGGGATCGCACAGCAGCGCCTGCTCGAGCGCCCGCGCCGGGTCGCCGTAACCGAAACCGCACGGGTTGGTGTGCTTGAGGACGCCGCAACACGCGGCGTCGAAGTCCAGGACGAGCTTCACGGCCGCCACGAGGTCCACCAGGTTGTTGTAGCTGAGCGCCTTGCCGCCGAGTTGCTGCAGCCCCACGCCGGCCAGGTCGCCGCCCACCGCCGTCGGCACCAGCAGCGCCGCTTCCTGGTGCGGGTTCTCGCCGTAGCGTAGCTCGACGCGCCGGGCCGACGTGTCCTCGCTCACGGTTTCCCCGGTCAGTCCACCCAGCCAGCCGGTGATCGCGCGGTTGTATTCGGCGACGCGCCGGAAGCCGACCTGTGCGCAGCGGCGCCGGAATTCCAGCGACGGTTGCCCGCCCCCGGCGCGGCTCTCGTGGAGGTATTCCTCGTACTGGTCGGGCGACGTGAGCACGGTCACGCGGTGGTAGTTCTTGGCTGCGGCCCGGAGCATGGCCGGGCCGCCGATGTCGATCTTCTCGATCATCGCGTCCTCGGCCAGCCCCCCGGCCAGCGCGGTCTCGAAGTCGTAGAGATTGACCACGACCACGTCGATGGGCTGCAGGCCGAGCGCGGCGATGTCGGGCGCCTTGAAGTCCTCGGTCTCCTTGCCCAGGATCCCCCCGTGGATCAACGGATGCAGCGTCTTGACGCGCCCGCCGAAGATCTCGGGGAACCCGGTCAGATCGCCGACCTCGGTGACCGTGAATCCGCGCTCGCGGAGATAGCCCGCGGTGCCGCCGGACGCCGCGATCTCGAAGTCGAACGACTCGGGCAGCGTGGCCACCTCATCGAGGCGCGTCTTGTCGGTCACGCTCAGGAGCGCCCGACGGATCAAAGGTACTTCGACCACGCGGCGGCCTCCTCGGGGAACAGGATCTCCAGCACCTCGCGATAGCGGCGGCTGGTCCGCTCGATGATCTCGGCGGGCAGACGCGGCGGCGGCGGCTCGTGATCCCAGACCTGCGTCTCGAGCCAGTTCCGCAGGATCTGCTTGTCGAAGCTGGGCGGATCCTCGCCGGGGCGGTATTCCGCAGCCGGCCAGAAACGGCTGCTGTCGGGCGTCAGGATCTCGTCGATGAGCGCGATCTCGCCGTCGATGAGACCGAACTCGAACTTGGTGTCGGCCAGGATCACGCCGCGCGGCTCGGCGTACGCGGCGCCGTCGCGGTAGAGCCGCAGCGAGAGGTCGCGGAGACGCGCGCCGTCCTCCTCGCCCACGATGCCGCACATGGTCGCGAAATCGATGTTCTCGTCGTGCCCCTCGGCCGCCTTGGTCGACGGGGTGAACAGAGGCTCGGGCAGACGGTCGGCGAGCCGGAGCCCCTCCGGCAGCGTATGCCCGCAGACGGTGCCGTCGCGTCCGTAGCTCTTCCAGCCGCTGCCGGCGATGTAGCCGCGCACGACGCACTCGGCGTCGAACCGCTCGGCCTTGCGCACCAGCACGCTGCGGCCGCCGAGTCGTTCGGCGTGGTCGCGGAACGGGGCCGGGAATTCGCTCGGGTCGGCGGTCAGCAGGTGGTTGGGCAGATCGTCGAAGTGTTTCAGCCAGGCGAGCGTCATGATGTTGAGCACGGTGCCGCGGTCTGGCACCACGTCGTTCATGATCACGTCGAAGGCGGAAATGCGGTCGCTGCTGACGATGAGCAGCGATTCACCGAGGTCGAAGATGTCCCGGACCTTGCCGGCGTAATCCGGCGTGAGCCCCAGGTCTTCGGTGCTGCGCAGGGCTGGCATGGCGGGTCCTCGCAGTTTGGCGTTGGCGGAGGCGGGTCGTTGAGCGCGCATGTTAGGTCTGGCCGTGGGGGGTGTCAAGGCGGTCCGGACGAGTTCTCCCGGACCGGCTGCGCGCGACATTGCCCGTCGCCGTTCCAGGTCACGCGGATCGACCCGGAGAGATCGGTTCTCAGGATCCTGGCGTCCGGATAGACGCCGTGGCTGGGATGCCGGTGCCGGTTGGCGACACCGCAGCTGACCAGCACCAGGCGCGGTCGGATCGCCGCCAGGAGGGCCGGCGATCCCGACGTGCGGCTTCCGTGATGCCCGGCCTTCCAGACATCCACGCCGCCGTCGGGCACGCGCGGCAGCAGCGGCAGCAGCGCCGCCTCGCCCGCCGTCTCCAGATCGCCGGTCCACAGGCCGCGGAGCAGCCCCGCGCGGCAGAAACCGACCGACAGCGAGGCGTCGTTCTCGCCGTGCAGCGGGGACGCCGCGGGATCGGGTCCGAGAAAAACGAGCGCCCACGGCCCGAACGCGTGCAGGG
>CAZJMO010000034.1:10935-15264 GCA_964547085.1 uncultured Fibrobacteraceae bacterium
CCGGCATCGACGCGGCCAGGTCCTCGGCTCCCCCGCTGTGATCGTCGTGACCGTGCGTCAGGAGCACCAGATCCAGATCGCCGAGGCGACACCGACGCAGGAACGGCCTCAGGTCGCGCGCGAACGCCCCGTCGCCGCCGCGTCCCGGCGGGCCGGTGTCTACCAGACAGGACCAGCCGTCGGGGAACTCGATCCAGGCGCAATCCCCCTGCCCCACGTCGAACTGCCAGACCATCGGCGCTCCTGACGGCGGTGCCGGCCGACCGATCGTCGCGGTCGCCAACGCCGCGAATCCGAACACCGGCACCACGATGAGGTTGAAGAGCGGACCGGCCAGCGGGAGCTGGCCGAACGCGTCGGCGACGACCGGCAATGTCGCGAGCTGCGCCGAGACCGTCACCCCGACGCCCTCGGCCGCGCGGCGCGGGAACCTCGGCCACGACTCCAGCATCGGTTGGAGAAGTCGCTGGCCCGCGACGATCCCCCCTGCCGCCAGGTACGAAAGCCGCACGCCCGCATCGAGGACGCCGACCGGACGCCACAGCACGTTCACCCACAGCAGCAGCCCGAGGAGCCGCAGGGCGTCGGGCAGACGGCCCGCGGCACGGGCGCCGACGCCCAGCAGCACCAGCCCGACGGCCCGCACCACCGACCCCGGGAGATCCACCAGGAACGCATAGGTCAGCAGACACGGGGCCAGCACCGCCAGCGTCCGCGACGGCGCCGAGCCCAGCGGTCGCGCCAGGAGCAGGATCATCCCGCCGATGATGCCGACGTGCAGCCCGCTGAGGGCGAAGAGATGCGCGAGTCCAAGCTGCAGGAACGGTTCGCGCAGCGAGCTGTCGGCCCCGCCGCCGAGGAGGACGGCGGACGCGAGCGACGCCTCGCGCGGCGGTAATCCCGCCGCCAGGAGGGCACGCAGCCGTCCTTGCGCCGCCCCCAGCCCGGCGCCGACGGTCGCGAGCACGCCATCGCCGGGAGCCGCAACGAGCGTATCGGCGGCAGCGGCGGTCGTCCCCACCCACGCCAGATCGCGGCCCGAGAGCCACCCGGCCTCGTCGAATCCACCCGGCAGGCCGGCGCTCCGCGGCGGACGCAGCACGAGCCTGCCGCCGACGACGGCGCCCGCTACAGGCGGTGTTCCGCGTCCGCGCCAGAGCACCCCGTCGCCGGGTTGCACGATCTCTCCGCCTTCCGGATCGTCGCCGCACCACGCCAGCAGGCGCGCCGGCGCCGACCATCGATCCTCGCGGCCCGGACGCGGACGCGCGGTCAGACGCATCGCCCCGGCCCCGGTCCGGCGATTCCAGCGACTCGGAGTCATCGGACCGTCCGCGACGACCGCCGGCCGGTCGGCCGTCTCGCCGGCCGCGAGACTCCCGCCGAGGATCGCCGTGCCGGCCACCGCGAGCCAGACCAGCGCGCGGAGCGTCCGGCCCGGGACCAGCAGCAGCAGCGGCGCACACGCTGCGAGCCGCCAGACCGTGTCCGCGACGACGGGTGCGTCACGCCATGCGTACAGGCGTCCGAGGGACGGCAGCGTCAGCATCGCGAGCGCCCAGACGACGGGCCACGCCGACGATGCCTCCGCGATCAGTCGGTGGTATCGGGCAAGGAGGGAGACAGTTGCTGGTGGTGTCCGTCGGCGACCCAGAGACAGCATCGGTTACGACCCAGTTCCTTCGCCTGGTAGAGCATGCTGTCTGCCTTGCGGTGCAACTCGCCGACACTGGTGCCGGCGTCCGGGAACGTGACCACGCCGTACGACATGGTGACCGCCAGCACCCCCACGCCCAATTCCGGCGGCAGCGACACTCGGTACGGGCGGCCGACGACCCGCGCCAGCACCTCGCGCGACTCGTCCAGCGAGGTGTACGGCAGGATGAACGCGAATTCCTCACCGCCGATGCGGCAGACGTAGTCGATCCGTCGGAGCGCCAACTGCATCTGTCGTGCCACGGTCTGCAGGACGAGGTCGCCGGTGTTGTGGCCGTAGGTGTCGTTCACTTGCTTGAAGTGGTCCAGATCGCTGATGACGAGGGTTACGGGGAAGCCGCCGCGTTGCGCGCGCTCGATCTCCAGCGGGAAGTGGCTGTCGAAGAACGCCCGGTTGCGGATGCCCGTCAGGCTGTCGGTCAGGACCCGCCGGTTGACGTCGCGCTGACAATGCCAACGCCGGGCGACGAAATCCGCGAGCCGCGCCGCCAGCGGCAGCAGCCGTTCGGGCGTCCACTCGCTCGCCGCCGTCACGTACAGCAGCCCGACCTCGCCGTCGCCCTCGATCGGCGACACGAGCGGCACGACGGCCGTGACCGCGTCCTGCCCGAGTCGCGGATCCAGTGTGCCCGGCATGGGCTGCGGCAGTTCGCCGATGTCCGGAATCCACAGCGACTGTCCCCGACGGCGATGTCGGAGCCAGAACGGCATCGAGTCCGGCGGCGGCGTCGGCACCAGGCCGTTGGCGTCGGCGTCGGCGGGTTGTTCGGCTGTCAGTTGGGCGTTCAGGTCCATGTCCGGGACGAAGCGACGCAGGAGCATGAGGATGCGGTCGATCACGACGGCCGGTTCGTCGGCGCGCGGATCTCCGACCGAGAGATCCTGCGCCCGTTCCATGGCGTCGAGCAGGTCGGGCACGTCCGGCATGCCGAAACGGACCCCGGATTGCGGCCGAGCCGCCGGACGGGCCGGCGTCGGCGGGGCGGCGGGTTTCTTCTCGACGCCGGGCGTCAGCGCCGACAGATCGATCATCCGGCTGGTTCCGCGCAGCAGGAACAGCGGTCCGTGCACCGTGGAACCACCCTCGACCGCGACACGCACGAGGTCGCCTCGGCGCAACAGCTCCCCGGTTGCCTGTCGCACGGCAGCCCGCAGCGCCGCAGCGTCACGGCAGCCCTCCGCGGCCGACAGCGCCTCGCGCGCGGCCGCGGACAGACGTTCCCGCGGGAGTTGCCGGCAGAGTTCGATGATGCCCGGCGTGTCGGTCATGATCACCTGGGTTGGGTTCGATGCGGCTTAACGTATGCACATATATTATTGCACATGCTACGCTCGTCGTAAAAGGATATCTTCCCACGTGCGAGTTGCGGTCCGAGGTTTGCACGTGCTACGTTACGCCCCCGCTAACGAGCCGCTTTCGCTCGGCTGTCAAGGAGGACACCTTGCCCGTCATTCGAGTTTTCAACCGGTGCCTACCCGGTCGTTCGACAACCCTCGCGCTGCTCCTGATCGTTCTCTCGCAACTCATTGGGTGCGCGTCGTTTCGGACACCGGAAAGCGAACCTTATGCACCTGCTTTCGAGCCGGTGAACGAGGACTCCCTGCTGGCGATTGCAACCGCGGCGGCGGACACCGTTCCGATCGTGCTTCCGGACTGGCCCGAAGCGCCCGCCGGACAAGCGTCACCGGCCGACTGGGAAGAATGTTACCAGCAAGCGTTCGCAGCGATCGCCGCCGGCGATGACCATGCGCACGACATCCTCTTCGCGCTCCAGGATATGACCACGGGCGCCGAGCCCGCGGACGCCGACACGCTCTACCTGCAGCATCGGCGCAGCATGCAGCGGCGCCTGGTCCTGCTGGGCGGCCTTTTGGCCGAGCAGACCGCGTACGCCGGCGACGCCGTGGCGGCCGATTCGGTGCTCACGGCAGAATATCTCGGTTTGCAGGGATTCTCGTTCCCCGACTCGCTGATTCCGGCCACCGGCACCACCCTTCCCGCGCTGCAGGCCGATCTGCTCAAGGTCCAGCACGGCAAGATCGATCGCTGGATCGATTACTTCACCGGTCGCGGCCGCCGCCACTTCCAGACCTGGCTCGACCGCAAGAACGCGGTCGAAACGGTGATCACGACCATCCTCGACGACGAGGGCCTTCCGCGCGAACTGATCTACCTCGCGATGATCGAGAGTGGTCTGAGCACGCGCGCCCGCTCGAGCGTCGGCGCGGTCGGGCCGTGGCAGTTCATGCCCGGGACGGCGCGGGCGTACGGCCTGGAGCAGTCGTGGTGGGTCGACGAGCGCCGCGACCTCGTCAAGGCCACGCGCGCGGCGTCTCAGTACCTCCGCGATCTTCACGACGAGTTCGGCGACTGGGCCCTCGTGCTCGCCGCCTACAACTCGGGCGAGGGCCGCGTCCGCAGACAGCTCCGTCTGAACGGTCACGACAACTACTGGGACTACCGCCTGCCGCGGCAGACCGTGGAGTATGTGCCCAAGTTCATCGCCGCGGCCCGTATCGGCGCCGACCCGGCCGCCTATGGTTTCGAGAACAAACCCGCGCCCGCGCTGGTCTGGGACGATGTCGCCGTCGACGACGCCACCGACCTCGGCC
>CAZJMO010000035.1:0-2297 GCA_964547085.1 uncultured Fibrobacteraceae bacterium
ATCCTCGGCCTCAAGCGCGCAATGGTGCGCGGACAGCTCCCGGCGGCGCCGGGCGAGATTCTGCTGAGCGACCAATTCGCGCGCCGTCTCGACCTGGAGCCGGGCGGGACGGTGACCCTGATCGGCGCCACCATGCACGGCGCCATGGCCACCGCGAACTTCACGCTGGCGGGCACGCTCACGTTCGGCGTCTCGGCCATGGATCGCGGCGCGGTGATCGCCGACGTCACCGACATCCAGCAGGCCCTGGACATGACCGACGCGGCCGGCGAAGTGCTCGGTTTCTTTCCCGACCTCGTGTTCCGCCCCGCCGCTGCCCGCGACGTGGCCGACCGCTTCGCCACCCGGCATCCGGCCGGCGGCGATGTCTTCGAGCCGATGATGCGCACCCTGCTCGAACGCGAGGGACTGGGCGAGACGCTGGACATGGCCGACGCGATCGGCGGCGCCGTGGTCGGACTGTTCGTGGTCGTCATGTCCATCGTGCTCTGGAACGCCGGGCTGATGAGTGGCCTGCGGCGGTTCGGGGAGTTCGGAGTACGGCTGGCCATCGGCGAGGACAAGGGACATCTCTACCGCACGCTGCTGCTGGAATCGCTGTTCATCGGTCTGGTGGGGTCGGTGCTGGGGACGGCGCTGGGGCTGGGCGTGGCCCGCTGGCTCGAAGTCTACGGCGTGGACATCTCGCCGTTCCTGAAGAATTCGTCGATGATGATCTCGGACGTGCTGCACGCGCGGATCACGCCGGTGAGCTGGGTCATCGGCCTGGTGCCGGGACTGGGCGCCACGCTGCTGGGCACGGCCATCGCCGGACGCGGGATCTACACCCGGGAGACGGCCCGGTTGACCAAGGAGCTGCAGGAATGACACGCGCCATCGGCTTCCTGATCGTGCTATTCGCGGCCGCCGCAGCGGCCGAGACGCTTCCCGCAGGCGACGCCGTCCTGGCGCGGGTCGACGAGAACATCGGGTCGCGCAACAAGATCGTGGAGGCTGAGATGGTGATCCACGGCCGGCGCGGCACGCGGACGGTCCGGTCGCGGTCGTGGATCGAGGGCAACCGGCGCAGCTTCACCGAGTACCTGTCGCCGCCGCGGGAGCGGGGCACCAAGATGCTCAAGCTCACCGACGAGTTGTGGACCTACACGCCCGCCACCGACCGCACGATCCGCATCTCCGGGCACATGCTGCGCCGGTCGGTCATGGGGTCGGACCTCTCCTACGAGGATCTCATGGAGGATCCCGCGCTGGCCGACCTCTACACGGCGACCACCGCCGGCGCCGACACGCTGCTCGGTCGTCCGTGCTGGATCCTGGACCTGCAGGCCCGCGACGAGGACATCGCCTACCACGCGCGCCGAATCTGGGTCGATCAGGAACGCGCGGTGTTGCTGCGCGAGGAACGCTTCGCCACGAGCGGGATGTTGCTCAAGACCACGGACGTGCGCAGCGTGCGCGAGATCGACGGCCACTGGGTCGCCGACCACCTCGTTTTCCGTGACGAACTGCGCCAGGGCGGCGGCACCGAGTTCGTCCTGACCGCCATGACGTTCGACGCCGAGATCGCCCCGCACATCTTCTCCAAGGCGGCCTTGCGACAGTGACGCCGGCCGACCTCGTTGACCCGGCCCCGGAACTGTGACAAAATGAATCCGACTTCGTGTGCCACTGATCGTGATCCTCGCGACCGGGAATGGCTGGCGATATGGGACGTTGCATCGACCGGTTATCCAGCCGTGCCGCGCGGAACGCTTCCCGCTACGGAGGGAAGGGCGCCGGACTGGCCCGCCTGGTTGCGCTGGGTCTGGACGTGCCGCCGGGGTTCGTGGTGTCCGTCGACGCGTTTGCCGACCACGTGGCCCGGATCGACGGCCGCGAAGGCGAACTTCCCGATCTCATCGAACGCAGCATGTTGCCGGGTGCGTGGCGTCGGCGGCTGACGTCCAACGCGCGGCGGCTCGGTGGGCCGGTGGCCGTGCGGTCGTCGCTGGTCGGCGAGGACGGCCTGCACGCGAGTCTGGCCGGGCAGCTCAGCAGCGTGCTGGATGTGGCGGGTGACGACGCGCTCTGCGCCGCGGTCAAGCAATGCTACGCGTCCGCGTTCTCGCCGCGGCTCCTGGGATACTGCCGGAGTTTGAACGAGCGCCGCGGCTCCGACAGTCCCTGTGCCGACCATCCCGCCATGGCGCTGGTGATCCAGAGGATGCAGCCGGCCCGCGTCGGAGGTGTCGCCTTCAGTGCCGACCCGTTGAGCGGTCGCCGGTGCGTGGTCGTGGAGGCGTCGTCCGGGCGTCTCG
>CAZJMO010000035.1:2307-13712 GCA_964547085.1 uncultured Fibrobacteraceae bacterium
GCTGGGTCGTGGACGCGCGCGGCGAACTGGCCGAGGTCGGCGGCGGCAACGGCGAGACGCCGCCCCTGGATCCTCCCGCGGTGCTGGAACTGGCCGGGACGATCCGTCGCATCGCCGCCGCCAAGGCCGTCCCCGTCGACGTGGAGTGGCTGCACGACGGCGAGCGGTTCTGGTTCCTGCAGGCGCGTCCCATCACCACGCTGGCGGGCAAGCGCATCTATTCCAGCCGGATGGTCGCCGACATGTCGCCGGGTCTGATCAAGCCGCTGCTCTGGTCGACCAACACGCAGTCCATCACGCGCAACGTGTTCGCGCGGCTGTTCACCGAGCTGATCGGGCCCAACGACATCGACTACACGCGGCTGGTGCGCCGCATCCACTCGCGACTCTACGCCGACGTGACCGGGCTCGGAGAATTGCTCGTAGCGGTGGGCCTGCCCGCCAATTTCTTCGAGATGATGGTCCGCGACGAGCGGGGCGAACGCCCGCGGATCCCGACGCGATACAAGCTGCGCATGCTGCGGTACGCGCCGTTCCTGTGGCGACACCTGCGGTCCGAGAAGGCGTTGCGCCGCTTCGTCGTGAAGCAGGATGCGGCACTCGCGAGATTTCGCGCCGCGGACTGGTCCTCGACTTCGCCGGCTGACCTGTGCGAGTCCGCCGACCAGCTGCTGGCGCTACACGGACGTTCGCAGTGGTTCGTGTTCCTGGCGGCCCTCAACCTGATGTTGCGTCGGCGCTTTCTCGAGCGCAGCCTCCGTGCCCACGCGCCGGATGTGCGGGCGCGCGACCTGCTGCGGGGCAACACGGGGCTGCGCGCGCTCGAGCCCAACGAGATGCTGCAGGTTGCGGGCCGCATCGCCTGCGGCCTGACGCCGGGGCAGCGGTCGCTGCTGGAAGACGGTGACGACGAGCGCATCCGCACCGCGCTGGCCGAGACCGTCGGCGGTCACGAGCTTCTGGCGACCATCGACGTGTTCATGACGCGATACGGGTTTCTCAGCGCCAACGGCACCGATTTCTCCAGCGCCAGCTGGATCGAGCAACCGACGCTCATCTGGCGCAGTGTCGTGCGCCAGGTACACGTGGGGGAAAACGGCGGGCAGCCGGGGCCGCCGCAGTCCGAGCACGGGACCGCGGAGGAGATCGCGAGGCGGCTGCCGTGGATGCGCCGCCGCCTGTTCCGCCGTTTCCTCGCGTCGACCCGCGCGTACCTGGATCTCCGGGAGCGGGCCAGTTTCCTGTTCTCGGAGGACACCTACGAGTTCCGCAGGGTCGTGCTGGCGATGGCGGACCGTCTGGTCGCCGACGGCCGGATCGCGGTCCGCGACGATGCCTTCTACCTGTACCGCGCCGAACTGTGGCGACTGGCCGCCGGCGAACTCCGCGGCGAGGAAGCCCGCCGGCTGGTCGCGTCGCGCCGTGCCGAGATGGCCGACGATGCCGCCTGTGAGCCTCTGGAAACCATCTGCGGCGAGGATCACGAACCGATCGCGGAGATTCCGCGGCGCTCGGCGGCGCATCTGGTCGGGATCGGCGGCAGCCCGGGCAAGGTGGAGGGGTTCGCGCGGATCGTGCGGGATCCCATGGACGCGCCGGCCGACCTCGGCGACCGCGACATCCTCGTCGTTCCGTTCACCGATGTCGGCTGGACGCCGTTGTTCGCGGGCATCGCGGGCATCGTGGCGGAAGCGGGCGGACAGTTGTCCCACACGGCGATCGTCGCGCGCGAATACGGTTTGCCCGCGGTGGTGAGCGTGCGCCAGGCCACCCGGGAATTGCGCGACGGCGAGGCGATCACGCTGGACGGTCGCCGGGGCCGGGTCTATCGCGGCCACATCCTGGCGGAACGGGAGATGCGCGCATGAGTTCCTGGGTGCTTCTCGCGATCTGTGCCGCGGCCGGCTACCTGGTCGGTGCCGTGTCCATGGCCCGGCTCGTGGTGCGATGCTTCGCCCGCGGTCGCTACCGCGATGGCCCCACGAGGCTCGAACTCGACGGCGCCGACCGGACCATGAGCCTGGATACCGTCAGCGCGTCGTCGGTGTCGGTGCAACTGGGCAGCCGGCTGGGGTTCGCCACCTGCGTGCTGGACGTGCTCAAGATCCTGGCGCCGACGCTGGTGCTCAAGTTCGTGTTCGGCGGGACCTACGCCTACATCGTGTTCGCAGCGGGCGGCATGCTGGGGCACGTCTTTCCGGTGTTCCACGGATTCAAGGGCGGTCGCGGCATCTCCGCGGCCTACGCCGGCCTGCTGTCGATCAGCGGGGTGGGATTTCTCGTCTGCTCGCTGGGCGGTATGCTCGCGGGACTGGTGGTGCTGCGCGACGTGTGGTCGGCATACTGCGCCGGCGTCTGGGCCATGATCCCGTGGATCTGGTTCACGACCGGCGATCCGGTGCTGCTGGGCTACGCGGTCTTCGTGAACGTGGTCTTCATGCTGGGCATGATGCCGGAGACGCGGCAGTGGTTTCGGATCCGGCGCGAGAACAAGTGGAACGACACCACCGAGGTCATGCAGCTGTCTGGGATGGGGCGGGGACTGTTGAAGATGGCGCGCCGGCTGGGTGTGGTGAAGACGCCGGAGAACACGCCATGAACGATGTCGTGCTCCTGACCGGCGCGAACGGATTCCTGGGTCTTCGCCTGTTGCGGACTTGGTTGCAGGGAACGACCGCCCGCCTGGTCGCGTGTGTGCGGCCGCGCTACGGGAAGTTGCCGGCGGAGCGGTTGGCGAGGTCGGGCAACGGTCGCGGCTCGCAGCTGCTGGAGGCGTACCGGGAGCGCGTGTTCGTCCTGCCGTTCGACCTGACGGCGGAGGGGCTGGGGCTGGATGCGTCGACCCGCGACGAACTGGCCGCGTCGGTGACACACATCGTGCATTGTGGAGGCGTGGTGCGCTTCGACCTGCCGCTGGAGGCGGCGCGGCGGACCAACGCCGGCGGGACGGCCGCGGTCCTGGCTCTGGCCCGGCGTTGCGTCCGGCTGCGGCGGTTCGATCACATCAGCACGGCGTTCGTTGCCGGCCGCCGACACGGACCCGTTCTGGAGCGCGAACTGGACTGCGGACAGGAGCACCACAACAGCTACGAGCGGAGCAAGTTCGAGGGCGAGTTGCTGGTCCGTGAGGCCGCGAAGGATATGCCCGTGGCCGTGCACCGGCCGTCGATCATCACCTGCGACGTGCGGACAGGCGAGGCCGCGCGCAACAGTGCGGTGACGCGATTGATGCGGGCGTACGCGACGGGCGCGCTGCTCGGCGTGCCGGGGCGGGCCGACGCGCGGCTGGACCTGGTGCCGGTGGACTTCGTCGCGGATGCGGTTCTGGCGCTCGCGGGGAATGACGCGACGATCGGCGGCTGCTTCCATCTGGCGGCCGGACCCGGGCGGTCGACCACGCTGGGCGACCTGCGGGATCTGGCGGCCGCGGGGTTCGGGCGGGACGCGTTGGCGCTGGGTGGCGCCATGACGGCCGAAGGCGCGGCGCGGCGGATCCTCAACGAGGTCGGGCTCTATTCGCCCTACCTCGAGGGGCGCATGGATTTCGACGTGGCCGAGGCGTCGCGAAGGCTGGTGGGAACGGGGATCGAGGTGCCGGTACTGGGAGCCTACTTCGTGCAGCTGGCCGCGGCGGTGCAGCGGCGTTCCGGACCATGAAGGTTCAGGACGGCAACCGCCTCTCAGGAGCTCTGTGGGGCCTGTTCCTGGGCGACGCTCTCGCGATGCCCGGGCACTGGTATTATGATCGCCAGGCCCTCATGCGCGACTATGGCGAGATCCGTGACCTGGTCGCGCCACGCAACCCGCATCCCGACAGCATCCTCTTTCGATCGCGTTACGAACCGATCAACGAGGACGCGGATATTCTCCACGATCAGGCGCAGTATTGGGGGCGCGAGGGAATCCACTATCACCAGCATCTGGCGGCGGGCGAGAATACTCTCAACCTACGCTTGGCTCATCTGGCGTTGGCGACGATCGCCGAGACGGGCGAGTACGATGCGGACCTCTACCTCGAGCGCATGGTCGCGTTCTTGCGCGACCCCGGAAGTCACCGAGACACCTACGTCGAGGAGTGGGTGCGGGCCTTCTTCGACCGCCGCGCCCGGGGCATCGATTTGCGGCGGTGCGGAATCAAGGAGAAGCACATCGGTGGACTCGCCGGGCCCTTGGCCGTGTTCCTTGCTCTTCACGACGACCCCGCCGCCGCTCGGGCCGCTGCCCACGAGCATCGGGAACTGACCCACCGCGGGCCGGTCATGGCCGAGGCTTTCGATGCGGTGGCGGATGTGGTTCAGGCCGTGCTCGCCGGCGAGGGTCTGCGAAACGCCATCGACGCCGCGCGCCGAAAGGGTACCAATCGTTATCTGTCGGGAGATTTCGAACGCTGGGAGTCGCACGACGATCTTGAGGTCATCGGCCGGTATTTGTCGCCGGCCTGCTACGTCGATGATGCAGTGCCGGCGACTTTGCACCTGGCCCGCAAGTACGCCGGCCGACCGGAGGATGGGCTGATCGCCAACACGATGGTCGGCGGCGACAACTGCTACCGTGGCGCGGTGCTCGGGGCGTTGCTCGGGGCGGAGGCGGGTGCGGACGGGTGGCCCGCCCGGTGGCGCCGAGGTCTCCTGGAAAAACCTCTTTCTGCGTAACGATTGCCGCTTGCCTGGCGCTGTTCGCTTGTCGACTGCTTGCGCCGAGAGCGAATCGAGGCGAGTCATGTGGGCAGTTCCGGTGAGTGCCGGAGACCGATCACCCCCGCCCCCGATCCGGAAACAAAACCGACCCCACCACAAAAACCACCACCGAAACCGCAATCCCATACGCACTAGCATCCAACCCCACATCAGCCAGAACCCGCGGCAACGGCAGCCAACCAGCCAGCAAAACCAGCGTCAACGTCCCACCACCCAACATCGCCGCCAGCGCCCCGGTCGAACTGCTCCTGCCCCAGAAATACGCGCCCACCGTCGGCACGAACAACCCGGCCACCATGAAGGCGTAAGCGTAGAGGATCGCGTCCAGGACCTGCTTGAAATTCGCCGCGATCACGACCGCGACCACGCCGATCAGCAGCGTCGCGATCTGGGACAACCGCATGATCTGCTTATCGGAAGCGGTCGGGAAGACATACCGCTGCAGGATATCGTTGACGACATTGCCCGACGCGGCCATCAGGCAGCTGTCGGCCGTGGACATGATGGCCGAGAAATACGACGCGATCACGATCCCCGTCACGCCGACGGGCAGGATCTCGCGGATCAGCATCGGCATGGCCATCTCCGCGTCGGCCTCCGGAAACACCACCCGCGCGCACATCCCCAGGAAGACGCCGGTGAACGCCATCACCGGATACTCGAAGAGGCCCGCGATGAACCAGGCCTTCTTCGCCTCGCGTTCGTTCTTGCAGGCGTACATCCGCTGGTAGAGCGTCATGCCGACCAGCCAGATCGGGATGATCGTCACCATCCAGTTGATGAACTCGACGGGCGCGATATTGGTGAGGTCGAAGAATTCCGGCGGCAGGTCCGCGCGTAACCGGTCGAGGCCGCCGATCTTCCAGAGCGTCACCGGGATCGTCACGAAGATCAGTCCGCTCAGAAGAATGATCCACTGGATGGTGTCCGTGTAGATCACCGCTTTGAGCCCGCCGATCACGGTGTAGGCGATCGTGATGCAGGCGATGAACAGCAGCGAGAACTGCATCGGTGTCAGGCCGAACGTGGTCTGCGTGATCACCGTCCCGGTCGCCAGCTTGGCGCCGGCGAGGATCTGCGCGCCGGTGAAGCCCATGTATCCGAGGCCGGAGATCACCGCCGCGACCAGGGCCACCTTGCTGCCGTAACGCCAACGCAGAAAGTCCGGGTACGTCATCATGCCGTGGCGCTGGTCGAGCGCCTTGATCTTGGGGATCACCAGCACCGCCGACAGCCAGGCGCCGATCAGGCCGGTGAACAGCAGCCAGCTTCCCGCCAGCCCCATGACGAATCCGAGGCCGCCCAGACCGATCGAGAACCCGCCGCCGACATCGGTCGCCACGATCGACAGGCCCACGTGCGAGGCGTGGATGTTCCGGTTGCCGACGTAATAGTCGTCGGCGTTGCGGTTGTGCCGGAAGTGGTAGTAGCCGATGCCCAGCACCGCGACCATGTAGACACCGAAAATCACGAAATCAACGACACTCATTCGACTCGTTCCTCTTCGGCTCGCGTTCGTTGCGGTCCGGACGTTGGTGTGATCCTAGGGCGACATCGAGTGGTGTCCAGGGAAACCGGGGAACGCCGTTATGCGGCGGTCCCCGACCTGCGTCCGCGACCTTAGGACGTAGGGCGCCGCACCTGAACGCTGAAAACGGCTTTTCGCAATTAAGAATAGTGGTATTCTCTCGATTCACTTGTCGCGTTGCGACGGCGGCTCCGATGGGCTCGAACCTGGAACACGGATGTTCGGCCCGCCACCGTGAATCGAATGGAGCGAGACATGCTGCAAGCCCGCGACTCTCGTCTGATTCTCACTGTCCTGTTCCTGTTCGTCGTCCTGGTCGCCGGTTGCTCGGACGACCCCGCCGATCCGATCGACCAGACGCCTCACCTGACGATCGGCGGCACCTTCGTCATCGACAACGTTCTCGACGAGATCAACGGCTCGGCCTCCACCGGCGTTTTCAACCATCTCATCGGCGCGACGATCGAGTTCGCCTTCTCCTTCGACGCCATCACGCAGATCCAGCGCTTCAGCTGGGGTGGCGATCTCACCACGGAAGTGACCACCGGGCCGGGGTCACTCGTCCTCACCGGCGATCCGTTCGACTATCTGGACAGTGTCTGTCCCGGCAATTACGAAGGCGTGACGCAGACGCTGAACCTGGTCGACATCGGTTCGGGCGACTGCCGGCTGACCGCCAACATGATGGGAGAAACCGGCGATCAGTTCTTCGGCATCCAGTTCGGCGTGTACTTCGCCGGGACTGTCGATGGCGAAGGCTATCCCGAGTTGCACGATGTGGACCCGCAGGTGGCATTGATCGTCCTGCGTCGGTACAGCGACACCGGCGGCTTCCACATGACCGACTACGCGACCGGGCCGCTGACCGTCGGCGTGGCGGGGCTCACCGAGGTGGAGATCGTGGGCGACTAGCCCGATCGCCGGCACCACCGCCGGACAAGCCGAGGCCCCCGGCCGAAACCGGGGGCCTCTCTCGTGATCGCGACCGATCCGCGTCCTACGACGCGTCGTCCGTCACACCCTCGCCCCCGCCCAGAACGGCGTAGAGCTGGATCTTGCTCGCCAGCTCGGCCAGGCGCATCTGCACCAGACCCTGCTGCGAACCGTAGAGCGACCGCTGGGCGTCGAGAACGCTCAGGTAGCTGTCGATGCCAAGTTCGTAGCGCTTGACGGTGAGGTCGTACGCGTCCCGGGTGGCGTCCACCAGATCCTGCTGCGCGTCGACCTGCCGACCGATCGTGCCGCGGACGGCCAGCACGTCCGACACCTCGCGGAAGGCGGTCTGGATGGCGCGCTGGTACTCGGCCAGCACGATGTTCCGGTCCGCCTCGCTCACCTTCAGCGCGCCGCGGGTGCGCAGGTCGAAGATCGGCATCGACACCGACGGCGCGAACGTCCAGGTGTCCGAGCCCGACTCGAACAGGCCGGACAGCGCCGAACTCGCCGTGCCCACCAGCGCGGTCAGCGAGATCCGCGGGAAGAACGCCGCGCGGGCCACGCCGATGTACGCGTTGGCGGCCCTGAGCCGGTGCTCGGCCGCCAGGATGTCCGGTCGACCCAGCAGCACCGAGGAATCGATGCCGGCAGCCACGTCCCGCGGGGCGGCGACGTGGTCGAGGTCGATCGGCAGCAATTCGGGCGGCACCGGAGCGCCGGCCAGCAGCCGCAGGGCGTTCTCGTCCTGCGCGGCCCGGCTCTCGTAGTAGGCCATCTGCTGCCGGGCGGCGTCGACCTGGGTCTGGGCGCGGCGCAGATCCAACTTCGACGCCACGCCCACCTCGAACTGCCGGGCGACGATGTCGTAGACGGCCTGCTGGGCGTCCAGGGTCGACTGCGCCAGCTGCAGCTGTTCGCGCGAGGCGGCCAGCGTCAGGTACGTCTGGCCGACCGCCGACACCAGCGACAGGCGCGCGCCGCGCAGTCCCGCCTCGGTGGCCAGGTACTGCTCGAAGGCCTGGTTCTTTTCGCTGCGGACGCGGCCGAAGAGGTCGATTTCCCAGGAGGAGACGCCCACGTCGACGCTGTATTCCTCGCTGATCATCTCGGCGCCGGTCATCGAGAGGTCGGCCGGCGTTTGGTGCCGGGTTCCCGCACCGGCCGCGTGGATCGACGGCAGCAGGTCGGCCTGCTTGATCTTGTAGTAGGCCCGCACCTTCTCGACGTTCAGGGCCGCCAGGCGGAGGTCCATGTTGTTCGCGAGGGCGAGGTCCAGGACCTGCTGCAGACGCGGGTCGGGGAACAGCTCCTGCGGGCTCATCTGCGGTGCGGCGGGCAGGTCGGTTGCGGTCAGGCTATCGGGATACGCTGCGCCCTCGGGCCACGCCGCCGGAGCGGTGGAGTCGGGACGGACGTATTTCGGAGCCATCGTGCAGCCGGCCGTCAGCGCGACCACGACGAGCGGGAGGATCAGGGTGATGCGTTTCATCGCGAGCCTCCTTCGGGAGCCGGGTCCGAGGTGTCCGGCTTGGTGTCCAGCGTGATGCGGCGCCGTCCCAGGACCTTGTAGATCATCACGTAGAAGACCGGCGCGTAGAAGATGACCAGCAGGGTCGAGGTGAGCATGCCGCCGACCACGCCGGTGCCGATGGCGCGCATGGCGCCCGAGCCGGCGCCGGAGGCCAGAGCCAGCGGCAGCACGCCGAACCCGAAGGCCAGCGAGGTCATGATGATCGGCCGCAGTCTCAGGCGCGCGCCCTCGACCGTGGCCTCGATCAGGTCCATGCCCGCGTCCACCTTGTCACGCGCGAACTGGATGATCAGGATGGCGTTCTTGGTGGTCAGACCGAGCACCGTCAGCAGGCCGATCTGGAAGTAGACATCATTCGGGTAGCCGCGCATCGACGTGAACAGGATGCCGCCGATCACGCCGAGCGGCAGGTTCAGCAGCACGGCGATCGGGATGGGCCAGCTCTCGTACAGCGCGGCCAGGACCAGGAAGATCACGAAGATCGAGAAGCCGTAGAGCAACCCGGTCGAGGACGAGGCTTGCTTCTCCTGGTAGGAAAGGCCGGTCCATTCGGCGGCGTAGCCCTTGGGCAGCTTGGTCGTGAGTTCCTCCATGGCGGCCATGGCTTCGCCGGAACTGACGCCGGAAGCCGGCTCGCCCCAGAGGTTCACCGACGGGAAGCCGTTGAAGCGCTCGAGCAGCGGCGATCCCGACGTCCATTCGCCCGTGGCGAAGGAGGCGAAGGGCACCATCTCGCCCGCCGTGTTGCGGACGTAGAGCTTCTTCAGATCCTCCGGCATCATCCGGTCCTCGGCCCGGGCCTGCAGGAAGACCTTCTTCACGCGGGAGTTCTGGATGAAGTTGTTGACGTACGCGCTGCCGAACGAGGCCGCGATCGTGTTGTGGATCGACGCGAGGGGCACGCCCAGGGCGCCGGCCTTCTCCCAGTCGATGTTGATCACGTACTCGGCCTTGTCCTCGACACCGATTGGACGGACCGACTTCAGCCGCGGATCCTGATTGGCCATGAACAGCAACTGGTTGCGGGCCGCCATCATCTCCGCGTGGCCGCGTCCGGCGCGGTCCTGCAGGACGAAGTCGAATCCGGAGGCCATGCCCAGCTCGACCACCGGCGGCGGCGGGAAGGCGAAGACCTGCGCGTCCTTGAACTGGAAGAAATGGCCCATGGCGCGGCCGGCGACGGCCTTGACCTTCAGGCTCGCGTTTTGCCGCTCATCCCAGTCCCTGAGCTTGACGAAGCCCATGCCCATGTTCTGGCCCATTCCGCCCAGACCCATGCCCGCCAGGGGCATGACCGACTTCACGGCCTCGCTCTCGTGGGTCTTGAAGTACTCCCCGACCCGCGCGAGCACCGCCGAGGTCTGCTCCAGCGTCGAGCCGGACGGCAGGGTGACCTGGATCATCAGCGATCCCTGGTCCTCGTCGGGCAGGAAGCCGGTGGGCATCGCCTTGTAGAAGAAGCCCATGCCCGCCACCAGGATGATGAATACCACGATCGAGATCAGGCGATGCTCCAGGGTCAGCCGCGTCAGCTTGATGTAGCGGTCGCGCAGGTTGTAGAACCAGCGGTCGAACCAGCGGAAGAAGGGACGGAAGATCGGCAGCGCGTGGTCCGACGGCATGCCGCCCTGGGGCACGGGCTTGAGCAGCGACGCGCACAGGACCGGTGTCAGGACCAGGGCCACGACCACCGACAGGAGCATCGAGGTCGCCACCGTGACCGAGAACTGGCGATAGATGACACCCGTCGAGCCGGGGAAGAAGGCCATGGGGCCGAACACGGCGGCCAGCACCAGGCCGATGCCGATCAGGGCGCTGGTGATCTCACCCATCGACTTGTTCGCCGCCGTGCGGCCGTCGGTGCCGTCCTCGGTCATCACGCGTTCGACGTTCTCGACCACCACGATGGCGTCGTCGACCAGCAGGCCGATCGCCAACACCATGGCGAACATGGTCAACATGTTGATCGAATAGCCGAGCAGGCCCAGCACCGCGAACGTGCCCAGGATCACCACCGGCACCGCGATGGTCGGCACCAGCGTGGCGCGGATGTTCCCCATGAACAGGTACATGACCAGGAACACCAGCAGGATGGCGACCACCAGCGCCTTGACGACCTCCTCGATGGCCACGACGGTGAACGGTGTCGTCTCGTAGGGATAGACCACTTTCACGCCCGGCGGGAAGTTCACGCTGAGTTCTTCCAGGGCCTGCTTGACGTTGTCCGCCGTGTCCAGCGCGTTGGCGCCGGCGGCCTGACGGATGGCGAGGCCGCCCATGGGCATGCCGTTGAAGTTGCCGTCCACGTCGTAACGCTCGGCGCCGATCTCCGCCTTGCCGATGTCGGCGACCCGGACGACCGAGCCGTCGGGATTGGTGCGGATGGGGATCGCGCTGAACTCCTCGGGCGTCTGCAGCAGGTGCTGGACGATGATCGACGCGTTCAGCCGCTGGCCTTCGACTGCGGGCAATCCGCCGAACTGGCCCGCCGAGATCTCGACGTTGTAGGTTCCCAGGGCTGCGGCGACGTCCTCGATCGTGAGGTTGTACTTGGTCAGCTTCTCGGACTCGATCCAGATCCGCATGGCGTACTGGGTGCCGAAGCTTTCGACCTCGCCGACCCCGGGCACCCGCGAGAGGATCTTCTCCAGGTTGGACTGGGCGTAGTCCCGCAGTTTTTAGTCTCATACCTGATTTTGTGAGCTTGTAACGC
>CAZJMO010000035.1:13722-15174 GCA_964547085.1 uncultured Fibrobacteraceae bacterium
TGCCATACTCGGAGCAGAAGCTTCCGCCCTAGCAGAACCCTCACACGCGCGCGATCATCTACTCGACGTTGGCCTGGACGTAGTACTTCAGCGCGTCGTTGTCCATGCTGCCGTCCTCGCTGATCAGCCCCACCACCAGCAGGTAGTTGCGCGTGGACTTGCTGACCTGCACGCCCTGGGTCTGGACGACGGAGGGCAAGCTGGACATCGCCAGCTGCAGCTTGTTCTGGACCTTGGACCACGCCATGTCCGGGTCGGTGCCGGGGGCGAAAGTCAGCTCGAGCCGGGACCCGCCCGACGAGGAGCTCGAACCCGAGAAGTAGAGCAGATCGTCGAACCCGGTCATCTTCTGTTCAACGATCTGGGTGACGGTGTTCTCGACCGTCTCCGCCGACGCGCCGGGATAGAAGGATTCGATCGCGATCGACGGCGGCGCGATGGGCGGGTACTGGGACACGGACATGCCGTGGATCGCCAGGCCGCCGCCCGCCATCATGATGATGGCGATGACCCACGCGAACACGGGCCGTTGCAGGAAGAATCTTGATAGCATCGTGGGCCTCCGTTACTGCGCCTGGGCGGTCTGCTGAGTGGACTGTTCGCCCGGCGCGGCGCCGGATTCTTCGGGAGCGTAGGCCGTCGCGTCGACAGGCGTGCCGGACTGGCGCAGCGACTGCAGACCCTCGATGACGACCGACTCGCCGGCGGTCAGACCTTCGGAGACCAGCCACTCGCTGCCGACGGCGCGGTCGAGGACCAGACTGCGCGTCCCGGCCTTGCTGTCGTCGCCGACGACCCAGACGTAGGGCAGGCCCCGGCTGTCGCGGACCACGCATTCCTGCGGGATCAACAGCGCCTGATCGTCGATGCCCTCGATCACCTCGGCGCGGACGAACATCGCGGGCAGCAGCAGGCCGTCGGGGTTGGGGAAGACCGCGCGCAGGATGATCGAGCCGGTGCTGGGGTCGACCGAGACGTCGCGGAACTGCAGCGATCCGCTCAACGGATATTCGCGGCCGTCTTCCTGGACCAGGCGGACCTGGTCCGCGGTGGCGCCGTCGCGATGGAGGCCGCCCTCGTCGATGCGATGCCGCAGGGCGAGCATCTCGGTGGTCGACTGCGGGATGTCCACGTAGATGGGGTCGAGCTGGTGGATGGTGGCCATGGCCATGGGCTGGTACGCGGTCACCACGGCGCCCTCGGTCACGCTCGAACGGCCGATCCGACCGGAAATGGGCGCCTCGACGCGCGTGTAGTCGAGGTTGATCTGCGCGGACCGCACCTGCGCCTTCGCGGCGGCCACGGCGGCCTCGGCCTGCAACAGCCCGGACGCGGCGTCGTCGTAGTCCTGCTGGCTGACGGCCTTGTCCGGCAGCAGCGCCTCGAACCGCTCCTTGTGCTTTGGATGACACAGACAATCAATGGTTTATGTGGTTTGGGTGTCTTTCTAAT
>CAZJMO010000036.1:0-14874 GCA_964547085.1 uncultured Fibrobacteraceae bacterium
GGCTGCGCGGAGTGGCAGACGAACCACTGGCTGGCGCCGGTGTCCTTGCCGGAGTGGGCGATGCCGACGGTGCCGCGCTCGAAGGGCTCGCGCGACCACTCGCTGCGGATCGTCCAGCCGGGATCGCCCCAGCCGTCGTCGCGGGGGCAGCCGCCCTGGATGACGAAGTCGGGGACGACGCGGTGGAAGGCGAGATCCTCGTGGAAGCCGTCCTCGATCAGGGCCAGGACGGCCGCGCAGGTGTTGGGCGCGACCGCGGCGTCGAGGCGGATGGTGAAGTTGCCGCGATCGGTGACGCAGCGGATCTCCGGCGCGTCGAACGGCGCGCGCGCGGGTGGCTGGGCGGCGGCGTGGGTCGTGGCCGGCAGGGTCTCGCGCAGGCTGGCCGCGGCGGGGATGAGATTGTCGGGCAGCAGAGAGGTCGACACGGCGCACTCGCGGGCGGCCAGGGGGATCCGCAGATCGGAGCTGTCGAAGGACCGGCGCAGCAGATCGGCGACCGTGTCGCGCCGGGTGGTCGCGGGGGCCGGAGCGTCGGCGGCGTAGAGGCGGCCCAGCGCGGCGAGCGCGGCCAGACGGACATCGGCGGGCGAGTCGGGGCGGCCGAGGAGCCGGACCAGATGGCCGCAGGCGCGATCGCCGGGGAAGTGGGCGAGCAACTCGGCGGCGGTCGCGCGGACGGTGAAGTCGGGATCCTCGCTGCCGGCTGCTGCGGCGGCGTAGACCGTGTCGGCGAGGTCGGGATCGTCGATCGGCATTGTGGCGCTCAGCGCGGCGAGGAGGGCGACGCGGACCGGGGCGGGTTGTGCAGCGGCGACGTTCCCGTAGCGTTCCAGGGTCGGGGCGTCGAGGCGGAGGCGGACGAGCGCCGTGACGGCGGATGCGACCACGATCGGGTCCTCGTCGGCGAGCATGGACTCCAACTCGAGGCGGGCGCCGTCGCGACGCAGGGAGCCGAGCGCCTCGCAGGCGGCGCTGCGGACGGCCGGTGCGTCGGCGGCCAGTCGCAGTCGGGCGATCCGGACCATCCGGATACGCCAGACCGCGAGCAGGCTCTCCTGGGTGGCGGCTTCGGCGGGAAGATCAAGGTCCGCCGTCGCGGTGACCATGGCGGCCAGCGCCGTTTCGGCCACGAACGGATCCTCGCTCCTGGCGCCGCGCATCAGCATGGCTGCGGCGCGGCCGGCGGGCGACGTGTGTTCGCCTTCGCCGTCGGCGGCCAGCACGGGACCGGCCAACCTGCCGAGCGCCCGCATCTCGGCGACCTGCACCCGGCTCAACGACCGATCGCGCAGCCGCCCGTGCCGATCGCCGCTTCGCAGGACGGCGTCGAGCGCAGCGGATCCGGTCTGGCGCGACAGCGCGCGCAGGGCGTGGACACGCACCTGGACATCGCGATCGGTGGCATAGGGTGCGATCTGGGCCACGAGCGTGGAGTCGGGCGTGCGCTCGACGCAGCGCAGGACGCGCCACCGGACGCCGGGCTCGCTGCGGGTCAGGCCCGCGCGGACGGCGGCGACGAGGCTGTCGTGGTCGGCGCGGACCGCGACGTTGCGCAGGGCGGTCCAGGCGGCCTGGGCCTCGCGGGTTTCGCCGCGCAGGGCCGGTTCGTACAGCATGGCGCCGTCGTGCTCCTGGTGGGCGAGTCCCTGGATCACCGCCACGCGCACCGCCAGATGAGGATCGGCGAGCGCGTCGGTGAGCGGAGCGACCGCGACGTCGCCGCCGAGCAGGCCGAGGCTGAATGCCGCCTGTCCGCGCACGGCCTGGCTGCGGTCGTCGAGCGCCGCGATCATGGCCGGCAACGCATCGGTGCGGCCGATCCGGCCCGCCGTGCGCAGCGCTGCGCGGCGCACGAACGCATCCGGATTCTCGATCAGCGCCGCGAGCGAATCGGTCGGGGCGAGTCGCTGGTCCTCCCAGCGGGCCAGCGACTGGAGCTGGGACTCGCGGTCCTCGGGGGAGCAGGCGGCCAGCAGGCCGATCAACGGCATGGCCAGCAGTAGTGCGAAGACGGTGCGGGACATGGGATCTCCTCGTCTCGGGTTCGCCGGCAGCTTAGCATCGGCGGACGACCGCGTCCACGGGCGGCCGCGAACCGCGGGCAGGCTTTGACCGGATCGCGGGCCGCTGCTAACATTCCGGCCAACGACCGCACCCCGTCGTGAAAGGATCGATTCATGCGCACCGCCATCCTCGGCGCCAGCGGCCTCGTCGGCCGGACCATGCTTTCCCTGCTCGAACGTCAGCCCTGGGTCGAGGAACCTCCGCTGGTCCTGACCAGCGCGCGTTCGGCGGGCGAGCGTCTGCCGTTCCGGGGCGAGGAACTGGTCTGTCGGGACGTGGAGACCGCGAGCTTCGAGGGCATCCGCATCGGGCTGTTCTCGGCCGGCGCCATGGCCAGCCGCCGCTGGGCGCCGGTGGCGACGCGCGCGGGCGTCTGGGTCGTGGACAACAGTTCGGCGTGGCGGCGCGAGACCGAGGCGCCGCTCGTGGTGCCGGAGGCCAACGGCAATCTGGTGCCGCTGCTGGAAGGCCCGACGGCGGTAGGCGGGATCATCGCCAACCCAAATTGCTCGACCATCCAGATCGCGCTGCCGTGCGCGGCGCTGGAACGCGCGTTCGGCCTGCGTGAGGTCCATGTGACGACCATGCAGGCCGTCAGCGGCGCGGGGCAGCAGGGGCTGGAGGAATTGCGACACCAGGCGAGCGGCCTGGCCGACGGCGCGCAGGCCGGCGCCGAGCACGCCGGGAAGATGTTTCCCCGGCGGATCGCGGCGAATGTGGTTCCCGAGATCGGCGGTCTCGGCGAGGACGGATTCTTCGAGGAGGAGCACAAGGTCCACTTCGAGTTGCGCAAGATCCTCGACCGATCCGATCTGGCGGTGACCTGCACGGCGGTCCGGGTGCCCGTCTGGAACGGCCACGCCGCCGCAGTGCGGGTCGTGATGGCGCGCGATGTCGACCGCGGCGAGGTCGTCGCGGCGCTCGAGGCGTTCCCGGGCATGAGCTGCGACGAGAGCGCCGGTGACTAGCTCACGCCCGCCGAGGTGAGCGGCGACTGCGAGGCCCACGTCGGCCGTGTGCGCCACGAGCCCGGCCGGCGCGACGTCGTCCTGTTCTGGGTCGCGGCGGACAACCTGCTCAAGGGCGCCGCCTGGAACGCGGTGCAGATCGCGGCGCTGCTGGCGGGAGCCGAAGCGCAATGATACCCGCGGCGGTACAGGCGTGGCGACCGGTGGCGCAGCTGCCGCTGCAGTCGCGGCATCCGGTGTTCCGCCTGGGGGCGGCGATGCTGGCGATCGTCTCGGCGCTGGCGCTGCCGGCCTGGGCGCTGACGGCGCCGGCGGTGGCGCTCGGCGTCGTGCTCGGACGCGCGGGCCTGCGCGGT
The DNA here is from genome assembly GCA_964547085.1 of uncultured Fibrobacteraceae bacterium. Classification (GTDB taxonomy): domain Bacteria; phylum Krumholzibacteriota; class Krumholzibacteriia; order LZORAL124-64-63; family LZORAL124-64-63; genus Glo-17. The sequence goes on from CAZJMO010000036.1 coordinate 3,392, forward strand.
CGCCGACTGCCGCTGCTCCTGAGACCGTGGTTGCCGATCGTGGCGGTGGTCCTGGTGGTCCACGCGATCACGGCCACCGAGGCGGCGCCGCTCTGGCACCCGAGCTGGCTGGGACTGGAACGGGGACTGCTGGCGCTGGCGCGTCTGGCGTTGATGCTGGCGGCGACGGCTCTGGCGATGCGTCTGTTGCCGCTGCCGGACCTCACTGCGGCGGTCGACTGGTTCCTGCGGCCGTTGCGACCGCTGGGCGTCGATTCGCGACATCTGGGACTGACTCTGGCGGTCGCGTTCGGCACCGCGCCGCGGACCCAGGCCGAGGCCGGCCGTATCCAGGCCTGCCTGCGGCTGCGACGAGCGGACGGCCGTCGCCGTCGTCGCGGGTTGCACCTGCGTGAGCGCCTGATGGTGGTGCCGCCGTTGATGGAGGGGCTGGCGCGGCGCGCCGAGACCCTGCCGCTGGCCCTGGGCGGCCGCGTGCCCGATGCGTCGGTCGGCCGGATACCGCTGCCGTGGCGTCAGGCGACGGTCCTGCTGATCTGGCTGGCGTTGCTGATCGTGATCGTTTCCTTTCCGGGAGTTCTCACTTGATTCCGAACGTTCCGCCCCGCGTCCGCCTCGACGTGGCCTACGTCGGCGCGGGTTTCCACGGCTGGCAGATCCAGCCCGCGCAACGCACCGTCCAGGGCGAGATCGCTGTGGCGCTCGAGCGGCTCCTGCAACGACCCTGCCTGCCCACCGGCGCCGGCCGCACCGACACCGGCGTGCACGCCCGGGGCCAGGTCGCCCACGTCGAACTCCTCGGCGCGGTGGAAGTGGCGCGTGTGCGCGGCGGGCTCCACAAGATCCTGAAGGACGACATCCACATTCTCAGGACCCGCGAGGTCTCGCCGGGGTTCAGCGCGCGGTTCTCGGCGACCGCCCGGCGCTATTCCTATCGCATGCGCTGGACCCGGGACATCTTCGATCCGCACGCTTTCCATGTGTACCGGCGCATCGACCGTGCGGCCATGGATGCCGCGTGCGAGCAGATCCTGGGCGCGCGCGATTTTTCCAGTTTCTGCAAGACCGACTCGCTCAAGGACGACAATACCTGCGACGTGGATCGCTGCGCTCTTGAATGGTCGGACCAGGGGTGTATCTTCCATATCCGGGCCAACCGGTTCCTGCACCATATGGTCCGCAACCTCATCGGCACGGTCCTGGAGGTCGGTTACGGCAACCGGCGTCCCGAAGACATCGCCCTGATCCTGGCTGCACACGACCGTCGGGCGGCGGACAAGATGGTCCCGGCGCACGGTCTTTATCTGGAAGAGGTCAGTTACCCGGAGTCGCTGCTGGACCCGGAATACCTGCCCCCGGATTTCAACCCGAGGCCTTGCGAGGCCGACCAAGGAGATCCCGCATGAAGTTCTTCATCGACACCGCCGACATCGAGGCCATCGCCGAGATCAAGGCCATGGGCATGTGCGACGGCGTGACCACCAATCCGTCGCTCATGGCCAAGGCCGGCCGCAAGGACACCGACGCGCTCCTGAAGGAGATCTGCGAACTTGTCGAAGGACCCGTCTCGGGCGAGGTCGTGGCCGTCGACGCCGCCGGCATGATCGCCGAGGGCGAGCGCCTGGCCAAGATCTCCGAGCACATGGTCGTGAAGATCCCGACAACCTACGAGGGCCTCAAGGCGATCGCGGAACTCAGCCGCCAGGGCATTCCGGTCAACGCCACGCTGGTGTTCTCGGCGTCGCAGGCGCTGCTGGTGGCCAAGGCCGGCGCGGCGTACTGCTCGCCGTTCGTCGGGCGCCTGGACGACATCAGCCAGGACGGCATGGACCTGATCGAGCAGATCGTGACCATCTACACGAACTACGACATGGACACCGAGATCATCGTGGCCAGCGTGCGGAACCCGAACCACGTCATCGACAGCGCCATGATGGGCGCCGACATCGCCACGATCCCGCCCAAGGTCATCGCCCAGCTGGTGCAGCACCCGCTGACGGACAAGGGGCTGGCCGGGTTCCTGGCCGACTGGGACAAGTTGCAGGGAAAGTAGACGGCGATGCACGACCGACGACTTCCCACCTGGAGCGCCGCGGTCATCGGCCTGCTGGCGGGCGCCCTCCTGGGCGCCCTCCTGCTGCTTGCCCGCGAGCGCATGTGGCGCAACGACTGGGCCGCCGACCGGCAGGCCGCCGTCGATGCGCTCATGGCCGAGATGGCCGCCGACACGGTTACGGCTGCCGTTCCGGTGTCCGTGCCGGTCGTGCAGGAGAGCATCGACGCCCTGCGCGGCAACGCGATCGTGGCGGCCACCGAGCGCGTCGCCCCTGCGGTCGTCACGATCACGGTGACCCAGCGCGTCGCCGTCCGCGATCAGCGCCTCACCTTCTTCGACTTCTTCTATCCCGGACAGCGGTCGCAGCGATTGCGATATCAGGAGCGGCAGAGTTACGGCTCGGGCGTCATCGTCGGTCGCGACGGTTACCTGATGACCAACGCCCACGTGGTCGGCGTCAATCCGGCGCACATCCTGGTGACGCTCTCGGACGGCACCGACTATCCCGCCGTGGTGGCCGAAGTGGTCGACCGCTTCGATCTGGCGCTCCTGAAGATCGACGGCCACGACCTGCCGGCGGCGCAGCTCGCCGACAGCGACAAGCTCAGGATCGGCGAGTGGGCGATCGCCATCGGCTCGCCGTTCGGGCAGCTTCTGGCCGACACCCAACCCACGGTCACCGTCGGAGTGATCTCGGCGCTCAACCGCGATATCGTGCGCCAGCGCCAGGGCGACCGGTACTACCTGGGCATGATCCAGACCGACGCCGCCATCAACCCCGGCAACAGCGGCGGCGCGCTCGTCAACGCCCGCGGCGAGGTCGTGGGCATCAACACGTTCATCTTCTCGGAGAGCGGCGGATCGATCGGCATCGGTTTCGCGGTGCCCAGCAGCCGCGTGCGCTGGGTCCTGGAGGAGGTGCGCGAGTTCGGCCACTACCGGCAAGCCAACTGGGGCGTGCTGCTTTATCCTTTGACGAGCGAGATCATGGACGCGCTCGAGCTGACCGACCCCGTCGGCTTCATCGTCCGCGACGTCATCGAAGACTCGCCCGCATGGCGCGGCGGCCTGCGCCCCTACGACGTGGTCCGCACGATCAACGACATCCCGCTGGACAGTCGCGACACCGTCACCCGGCTGGTCTACGAGGCCATGGTCGGCGACCGTATCAGCTATACCGCGGAACGCGAGGGCCAGCCGCTCGTCGGCGAGATCGTCCTCGAGGAGGCCCAGAAGTGATCGTGGTCACCGGCGCTGCCGGATTCATCGGTTCGGTGCTCGTCTGGATGCTCAACCAGCGCGGCGAACGCGACATCCTGACGGTCGACGTCCATCCCTCGGACGCGGGCGAGCCCAACCTGATCCCATTGCATTACGACCGCGGCTACCAGGATCACGAGGCGTTCCGCAGCGACCTTCTCGACGGCAACTACGACGGCGACCTGCGCGCCATCCTGCACATGGGCGCCTGCAGCTCGACCACCGAGACGGACTGGGACTTCCTGACGCGCAACAACATCGAATACACCCAGGATCTCTGCCGCGCCGCGCGCAAGGTCGGCGCCCGCTTCGTCCACGCCAGCAGCGCCGCCACCTACGGCGACGGCTCCCACGGCTACAGCGACGACCACGCCGGCATCGACGCCCTCGAGCCGCTGAACCTCTACGGTCGTTCCAAGCAGGAATTCGACATCTGGGCCCGCGACAACGCCCTGCTCGACGAGATCTGCTGCGTGAAGTTCTTCAACGTCTACGGCCCCAACGAGTGGCACAAGGACGACATGCGCTCGATGGTCTGCAAGGGCTACGAGCAGGTCCGAGACGCGGGACTGGTGAAGCTCTTCGCCAGCGACCGCCCCGAGTACGCCGACGGCGGCCAGCTCCGCGATTTCGTTTACGTCAAGGACGCCGCCGCCATGACGCTCTGGCTCATGGACCATCCCGCGGTCAACGGGATCTACAACGTCGGCACCGGCGCGGCCAACGACTGGAACACGCTCATCGGCTCGATCTTCCGCGCCCTGGGTCGCGAGCCGAACATCGAGTACGTCCCCATGCCAGACCACCTCAAGGGCAAGTACCAGTACTTCACCCAGGCCGAGATGCAGAAGCTGCGGGATGCGGGTTGTGACGTGGTGATCACGCCGATCCAGGAGGCGGTGCGGGACTACGTGGTGAACCATCTGGTGACGGGAAGACACCTGGGGGACGTGGGCTCGAAATGAGGTCGGCGAACAGTTTCTGAAAAAATTATTCAATTGCCGACAGCATCATGAATTCATGATGTCATCCCGAGCGTCACTCACGACCATCGGAATGGGGGATGATCATGAACAAGACTTCGAGTCGAGTATTGCTCCTCGTGAGCGTGATCCTGGGAATTGCGTCCTTCGCCTGGGCGGGCGAATGCTGTGATTACCGACAGACGTTTCAGCCGCCCACGTCCATGGATCTCACGCAGGCGCCGACCGGTCTGGCCACAGACGGGTCCATGGCGTTGCTGCTGATCGGTCAGGAAATCCACTGCTACGACTTCAGCACGCCGGCTCAACCCGATCTGCGCGGAGTCCTCGATCTGGGCGTTGTGCCCGTCGAGGTCGTGAGCAACGGTCAGCTGGCGACCATCCTGACCGCCGATTCTCTTCTCATGCTCGACTGGAGCGATCCAGCGGCCATGCAGGTGACGCTCACCATCCCGCGGCCGGCCGGTCTGGAGTCCATGCATCGCCAGGACGATTGGCTGGTGCTCTGCCTCGGCGCCGATGGGATCGCCATTCACGACTGCAGCGTCCCCGGCGCCCTGCCCCTCGTCTCGTCGCTGGATACGCCTGATCATGCCGTGGACGCCGTCCTGCACGACGGCTACCTGCTGGTGGCCGACACCTCGGCGATCCTCACGGTGAATATCGAGGATCCCGCCGCGCCGGTGATCGCTTCGACCTACACCGAGGATTCCAGTCCCGACAAGCCGGTTGAGTTCCTGGCGGTGGATTCCGACGGCACATTCGTGCTGCAGAGCGGCGTCGCGGTCACGTACGAGTTCTTCGATGATCCCTACGGCGGCGAGTTCTACGAGCGGTACGGCCCGGTGGCCTCGGTCTTCGACGCGACCCCGCTCGGGCAACTGTCGCGCCGGAACCAGTGGCAGCTGGCGTCGGACGATGCGGCGCCGGCGATCCGCGGTGGCCGCGTGCACACCGCAGGCGAGGATTTCACGCTCACCGACATCACCGGTGACGAGCCGTCCGAACTCCTGCGGGCGGCGCTGGCCGCCGATGCGGTCGACTTCGCGGCGGGCGACTTGTTCGACCTGGTTGCGACGGCAGACGGCGCGGTGCAGGTGCTGGACCTCCGGTTCCCGTTCTACGTCGCGCCGAGCGTGGTCTGGGACGGTCCGGCGTTCCACGACATCGCCGGCGGCGCCGTTCGGCCGGGGTGGCTCATGAAGTCGAACATCTCGTGGTCGGGAATGTCTTTCTCGTACGAGGCTTATCTCTACTCGACGGTCGACCCGGATCAGCCCGTCGAGGTCTGGGACAAGCACGAGAGCGGGGCGACCGAAGAACGTGTGACGTCGTCGCTCGTGGCGACGGACGGCCCGCACGCTATCATCGGCAACCATACGAGCATGGGCGACGGGTACGAGCTGGTCACTGTGGGCGGGGCCCAGCCGGTCTCGACGCGTCTGGCGCTCCACGGCGTTCCTGATCTTGCCGGGGACCGGATCTTCCAGCGGACCGACGGCTGGGACTCGCCGGTCGGCCTGGCCTATCTCGACATTGGCGATCCCGCGAACATCGTGCAGCTGGGTTTTCTTGCGGGCACCTTCTACAGCGACCCGTTCGCGCTCGATGAGACGACGGTTCTGGTCGAGACCACAGCGGGGATCCAGCTCGTCGATTTCAGCGACCCGGGCGCGCCTGCGGTCCGCGGCGTGGCCGAGATCGCTTGCCTCGACTGGCTCGCGCGGGACGGCGACCGGGTCTATTTCCGGTCGAGTGAGATCTACCTGTCCGCGCTCGACGTCGGCGACCCGGATGATCTGTGCGTGGCCTGGAACGTCGCGGTCTCGAGCCCGGTCGTCTCGATGGTCGTCGAGGGTGATATGGCCGTGCTGGTGCACGACGCGGAGCCCGGCTACCTGCAGGTGGTCGACCCGGGCGGCGAGGTCGGGCCGGTGGCGGTGAGTGAGCCGTTCGCCACGTCCGGTGATCTTCGCTCGGCGTGCTGGTACGGAGGATACCTCTACACGAACACGCTGGCGGTCGACGACATGAATACTCCGGCGGCTCCTGCCTATCTGGGCTGCGGCACCGGGTCGACCGGCGCGCTGTACGCCGACGCCGACTGGCTCGTGACCGGCGCGGGGCTCTATCCGCTGCAGTGCGGGGGCGTGACCGCCATCGACGACATCACCGACCCCATCCCGTCGGTTCCCGAAGCGGTCCGCCTGCTGGCCGTGCCCAACCCGTTCAACCCGCAGACGACCGTCAAGTTCGACCTGCCCTGGGATTCGCAGGTGAAGCTCGACGTGTTCGACGTGCGCGGCCGGCGGGTGCGCACGCTCACGGACGAGCGGATGACCGCCGGGAGTCACGGCGTGACCTGGGACGGCCGCGACGACGCCGGGCGCAGCCTGGCCAGCGGGGTCTATCTCGCGCGTCTGGCCACCGATCGTCGCGCCACAACGGCGAGGCTTGTCCTGGTCCGCTGACGGCGGCTGCGTCGAGCCGCGGAATCCGGCGCCGGCTCCCCACGAGGAACCGGCGCCGCCTTGCGTCCGGGAGCAAGAACGGTCATCATGCCCGGTGTCCGCTCGTTCCCTGACCCGCAGCCCCGGAGGCCCCTCGCGATGATCGACCGCTACGCCAGCCCCGAGATGACCGCCATCTGGTCCGACCAGGCCCGCTTCGAGCACTGGCGGGAGATCGAGGTCACCGTCTGCGAGGTCCGCGCGGACCGCGGCGAGATCCCCACGGAGGCCGCGCGCGAGATCCGCGCCAAGGCCGACTTCGACACCGCGCGCGTCCTCGAGATCGAACGCACGGTCCAGCACGACGTGATCGCCTTCCTGACCAACATGGCCGAGTATATCGGCCCGTCGAGCCGTTTCGTGCACCAGGGCATGACCAGCAGCGACCTGCTCGACACGGCCTTCGCGCTGCAGATCAAGGCCGCCGGCGGGGTCCTGCGCACCGCGCTGGTGGACCTGCTGAACGCCGTGGAGAAGAAGGCGGTCGAGCATCAGAAGACCGTGATGATGGGACGCAGCCACGGCATCCACGCCGAGCCGACCACCTTCGGTCTGAAGCTCCTGGTCTACTGGGAAGCGCTGCGCCGCGGTCTGCATCGCCTGGACGCGGGGCTCGCCGAATGCTCCTACGGCCAGATCTCGGGCGCCGTCGGCACGCACGCCCATCTGGATGTCGCGGTCGAAGAAGAGACCTGCGAGCGCCTGGGCCTGAAGACGGCGCCGGTCTCCACGCAGGTCCTGCAGCGCGACCGCCACGCCGCGTTCCTGACCTCGTTGGCGCTGGTGGGCGCCACGATCGAGCAGATGGCCGTGGAGATCCGCAACCTCCAGCGCACCGACGTGCACGAGGTCGAGGAAGCGTTCGGCAAGGGGCAGAAGGGGTCGAGCGCCATGCCCCACAAGAAGAACCCCATCGTCTCCGAGAAGCTCACCGGCATGGCCCGTCTGCTGCGCGGCTACGCGCACACCGCCATGGAGAACGTGGCGCTCTGGCACGAGCGCGACATCAGCCACAGCTCGGTCGAGCGCATCATCTTTCCCGACGCCTGCCACACGCTGCACCACATGCTCGTCAAGATGCGCTGGCTGATCGACGGCCTGGTGGTGTTCCCCGAGCAGATGATCGAGAACATGGAGAAGGTGCGGGGCATGTTCTTCAGCCAGGCCGTGCTGCTCGAGCTCACCGAGGTGGGGATGACCCGCGAGGACGCGTACGCCCGCGTCCAGGCCTGCGCCATGCGGGTCTGGGACGAGGGCGTGGACCTGCGGCAGGCGCTGGGCGAAGATGATGAGATCTCAGCCAAGCTGGACACCGCCACGCTCGACCGTTGCTTCGATCTCGACCATCAGTTGCAACAGGTGCCGGCGCTGTTCGAGCGGACGCTGGCCGGCAAGGATTTCTAGTCGCACGTTCCGGGAGACGACCATGCCCGACCTCAGTCCCGAGACACGGCGCGAACTCCTGCGCGCGCAGCGCAGCGAGATCACCGAGTATCACGTCTATCGCCGGCTGGCCGCGCGTGCCCGGCGAACAGTCGCGAAGGTGTCGGGGTAATCGACTCGTCCGCCATGCGGCCTGCGATTCGAACGGGAGGATGACGCGATGACGACGCAGCGACTGACCGCCCTCGGCCTGCGGCTTCTGGGCCTCTACATCCTGGCCGAGTTCCTGGTGCGGCTGCCCCAGATCCTCATCTTCCTCGTCCATTCGGCGCACGGCGCGGCCGGCGAAGCCGTGCCCTCGGGCGATGTCCTGGCGCTGATCCTCACCGGCGTCGTGGTCAAGCTGACGCTTTGCCTGTGGCTGGTGTTCGGCTGCCGCGGGTTGGCGCGGTGGATGGCCGTCGATCCCGATCCCGAGGCGGCGGCGTTGTCGACCGACAGCACCGATCTGATCACCGGCGGGATCGCCCTGGCCGGTCTCGTGCTCCTGGCCGTCAGTGCGGCCGATCTGGTCGAGACGCTGGTGATGTGGCGCGGCTACGGCTCGGCGATCTGGATCCGCGAACCCCAGCCGATCGACCTCTCCGCCCGCGCTCTCGCGCAGGGCCTGAAGATCCTGATCGGCGGCGTGATGGTCCGGCAGGCCGGCTGGCTGACGTCGACGGTGCGCGAGTCGAATCTCCGTCCCGGTCGCGACTGCGACTGAACGAACTCGTCGACCAGCGCTTTTCAACTGACGGACGGCCCCGCGCCGGTTCCCGCTTTGGGAATCAGGACCGAGGCGTTACATTGTTGTTCCGTCCCTGCCCAACGCCCATTTCAGGCCCCAGATTCGATCTTTCCGGGGGGTTCCCGTGGTTTCCCGAGACGAGAGTTTTTCTGCTATTCCCGTCGCCACGCTGGACGACGCCAAACTCCGTAACTACCTGCGTGAAAACGGCTTGACCCTGGCTGCAGACGAGGCACGCAAGGTGGCCGACCTCCTCGGTCGCGACCCCACTCTGACCGAGATGACGCTCTTCGACACCATGTGGAGCGAGCACTGCTCCTACAAGAGTAGTCGGCCTTACTTGAAGAAGAACCTCCCCAACGACGCCTCCAACGTCGTGATCGGCCCGGTGGAGGACGCCGGCGTGGTGGATTTCGGGGAGATCGACGGCCGCCGCTGGGGCGTCATCATGGCCCACGAGAGCCACAACCATCCCAGCCAGGTCATGCCCGTCGAGGGTGCGGCCACGGGCATCGGCGGCATCGTGCGCGACGTCTACTGCATGGGCGGCGAGGTCATCGCGGCGCTGGATCCGCTGCGCTTCGGCTGGCCCCTGCCGGAGAACGAGAACGACACCGACGACCGCCACCGCCGCGACATCGCGCGCGACGTGGTCACCGGCATCTGGGAATACGGCAACGCGATCGGCGTGCCCAACCTGGGCGGCGACGTCTACTTCCATCACTCGTTCAACGAGAACTGCCTGGTCAACGTCGTGGCGATCGGCCTGGTCGATCAGGCGCACATCACGCACAGCCGCGTGCCGCGCAACGCCGCCGACGAACCCTACGACCTGATCCTGGTCGGCAAGCCCACCGACTGGTCGGGCATGGGCGGCGCCGCGTTCGCCTCGGCCACGCTCGACGCCGCCGCGGCCACCGCGAACAAGGGCTCGGTCCAGACGCCCGACCCGTTCCTCAAGCGCATCCTCTCGGTCGCCAACCGCGCGGTCCTCGAGATGTGCCGCGACGAGGGCGTGACGATCGGCTTCAAGGACCTCGGCGCCGGCGGCGTGGCCTGCGTCACCAGCGAACTCTGCGACGCCGGCGGCTTCGGCTGCGACGTCGATCTGGCGCTGGTCCACCAGATCGAGGATCTGCCGGCGCGGGTCTGCGCGTGCAGCGAGACGCAGGAGCGCTACGGCCTGGCTGTCCCCGCGCGCCTGACCGCCAAGGTGCTGAAGATCTACAACGAGGATTTCGCGCTGCCGACGGTCTACGACGGCGCGGCCGCCTGCCGGATCGGTCGGGTCACCGTCGAGCGCCAGTACATCCTGCGCCGCGGCGACGACATCCTGGCCGACGCGCCCATCGACACCATCACCGAGGGCATTCGTTACGACCGCCCGCTGGAGGCGCCCGTACGCGAACCGGTGCCCGCCGACGCGCGCCTGGAGGAGGCGCCGGCGGCGTCGATCGCGGACGAGTGGACCTCGCTCATGGGCCATCCGAACGTGGCCAGCCGCGAGTACCTCTTCCGTCACTACGACCCCGAGGTCCAGGCCGGCACCATCCTGCGTCCGGGCGAGGCCGACGCGGGCGTGGTGGCGCCGGTGCCGGGGAGCCGTCGCGCCGTGGCGATGACCGCGGACGGCAACCCGCTGCTCGGGCGCGCCGACCCGTACTCCGCCGGCGCGCGCGCCGTGATCGAGGCCTGCCGCAACATCGTCTGCGTGGGCGGCGAGCCCGCGGCGATCACCGACTGCCTCAACTTCGGCAACCCCGAGGTGCCGCGCGCCATGTGGGAGTTCGCCGAGGGCGTACGCGGCGTGGGCGAGGCCTGTCGCGGTCTGGGCCGCCTGTCGGCGCCCGACGAGGCGTTGCCGGTGATCTCGGGCAACGTCAGCTTCTACAACCAGTCGGCGAGCGGCCGGTCGGTGGCGCCCTCGCCGGTCGTGGCCTGCGTCGGCGTGGTCGACGACTATCGCTGCTGCCGCAGCCAGCATCTGAAGAACGTCGGCGACTGCCTCTACCTCGTGGGCCGGCCCGCGCGGGAGACCGGCGGCAGCCTCTACCTGGACGCCGGATACCAGGCCGGGCGTCCGGACGTGCCGGTGATCGACTTCGACGCCGTCAAGGCGGAGCTGGCGGGCGTCCTCTCGCTGGTGCGCGCCGGCATCGTCAACGCCGTGCACGACATCAGCGACGGTGGTCTCGCGGTGACCCTGGCCGAGATGGCCGTGGGACTGGAGGGCCAATCCCGCCTGGGCGCGCGCCTGACCATTCCCCGCGACCTGTCGGATCTCACGCTCCGCGAGATCCTCTTCGGCGAGACCGGGGGCTTCGTGGTTTCCTGTCCGGCCGTGAGCGCCGGTGAGGTCGAGAAGCTGCTCAGCTTCAGCGGCGCGCAATGGTGGCCGCTGGGCGAGGTGACCGCGGAGACGGTCTTCGACGTGGGCGGGGCCGACGGCGAGGCCGTGACCGTGGATGTCAACGCGCTGGCCGAGACGTGGCAGCAGGGAT
>CAZJMO010000037.1:0-14657 GCA_964547085.1 uncultured Fibrobacteraceae bacterium
GGGACTGATGTCGGCGGCGCACGGGGAGACGGCGAGCAGGCTGTAGTCGCCGTCGAACTTCCCGCAGAACCACGGGTCGGCCGCGATGTCCGACGGCCGCGGCAGGACGGGGTCGGCGAGCACGTCGGCGCCGCCCGACGGATCGAAGACGTCGTTGCACGCGACGGTGCCGGTGCAGTCGGTGAGCCGGACCTGGCAGGTCCCGCCCGTGTTGAAGGCGACGATGTTGCCGGCCAGGTGGACGTCGGACAGGTAGATCTCGAGGCCGCCGGCGTGAATGGACGCGTTGTTGTATACAATCGTGTTGCCGACCAGGGTGCGGGTGACCTCGGTCGGCACGCCGGGCAGGAGCCAGATCCCGCCGGCTTGCAGCGCGGACCGGTTGTGGTGCACGAGACAGCCGTACATGTCGAACGCGGCCAAGCTGCGGGAGACGAGTCCGCCGGCGCGGCAACTGATGTTGTCGAAGATTTCGCAATCGACGAGGCGCAGGTAGCTTCCGTTTCGCACGTGGATGCCGCCGCCGGCGGTGGCGAGTTCCCAGAGCGGGGTCTGGTTGTCGTAGATGCGGCAGCCTTCCATGACGACCGGCGGGCCGGATGCGAGCACGCCGCCGCCCGGGCGGAAGCCCTCGTAGTCCTCGAGTGTGGGGCGCCCGCCGGTGATGTCGAGATCGCGGAGGCGCACGGTGTCCTCGGTGGCGGCGATGGTCAGGACCCGGTAATCGGGCACGCCGGCCAGGATGCACTGCTGCGGATCGCCGGAGAACGAACGCAGAAGCAGGCCGCGCGTGATCGACAGCGCTTCGGGGTAGGTCCCGTCGTAGACGACCACCGTGTCGTTGGCGGCGGCGGTGTCGATGGCGAACTGGACGTGGCGGAAGGGGGCGGCGGCGCTGCCGTCGCCGGAGAGGTCGTTGCCCCACGTCGCGGCGTACCAGACGCTCGGAAGCACGCATCCCTGGTCGAACGCGCCCATCAGGCCGCAGCCGGTGGCGCCCGGCAGGCACGGCGAATCCGAGCGCAGGCCGTAGTCGCCGGCGGCGGGGTCGCAGAACACGGGATTCGCGCTGATGTTCTGGTTCGAGCCGGTCTGGTCCGGCAGGCCCACGTAGTCGCCGCCGGCGTTGTCCCAGACGTCGTTGCAGGCGATGGTCCAGGTGGCGGACGCGGACTGCCAGTCGATGCCGACACCGCCGTTGCCGGTGATGATGGTGTTCTCGACGGTCACGGGCTGGAGCGCCTGGGGGATTTCCAGCGCGGTGCCGGCGTTGTCGGCGATGGTCGAGCCGGTGATCGTGCAGGAGGCGAATCCGCCGAAGGTGGTGTAACGGATCGGGCCGCCGTTGTCGGCGTACAGGCAGCCGCTCATCGCCAGCGTGGCCTGGGTGACGCCGAGTTCCAGGCCGCCGCCGTTGCCGGTGATCTCGCAGTCCATCAGCGTGAGGATCTCGTATTCCTCCTCGTCGGGGCCGCCGAGATGGACGTCGCCCGGGTTGTTGCGGATCGCGCAGCCGATGAGCGTCACCTCGGCTGCGTCGAGCAGGACCGCGCCGGTCAGGCCCTCGAACGTGCAGTCGGTGGCGGTGTAGTTGTGCGGCGGGAGTTCCAGGTTGCCGTCGCACCCGTTGACGCCGCCGAGGATCTCGCAGCGCAGCAGGGAGAAGACGCCGTACGCGGCCAGGCCGTTGTTCTCGAACGAGCTGTCCTCGACCTGGCAGTTGGGATCGTAGACGTCGTCCACGCGAAGGCCGACACCATTGTCGATGAAGGCGCAGTCGCGGATCTGGACGAAGGCGTCGCGGCCCTTCTCGAACTCGAGGATGTCCAGGTCGACGGCCGTGCCCGGATGGTTGCGGAACTCGCAATCCACGACGACGAAGATGCCGAAGCCGGAGAAGCCGGTGAGGGAGTAGGCGATGCCGGCCGTGGTGTTGTTTTCGAACACCAGACCCTCGAGATGGGGCGCCGTGCCGGGCAGGCGCAGGCGCACGCCGTAGCCGGCGTTCCGGATGGTGAATCCCTCGATCCGCGTGTTCTCGTCCTCGCCGGTGTCGTCGAGGAAGAACCCGTCGTGGATCGCGCTGCCGACATCGATGATCGTGGCGGCCGCACCGAGCTGGCCGCGGACGACGACCGCCTTGCCGAGGGTGGTGAGGTCGCGGTTGCCGGCGCCGACGTACGTGCCGGGCATGACGACGACGTCGTCGCCGCCGGGCGCCGCCGCGTCGAGGCCCTGCTGGATCGTGAGGAAGGGGTCGCCCGCGGTGCCGGCGCCGCCGAGGCTGCCGGTCGTGTCGGACACGTAGAACGTGTCGGCGAGCGTGGGGGCGGAGGCCAGGGCCAGGCACGTCAGGGCGATCAGAAGCGAGTGTCGCACAGGAGTACCTCCAGGATCGGGCGAAAGGAGGTCGCGACCGCGTGGACTCGAGGTCGGGCGGTGGGCTGGGCGTCGAGGCGATCGTCGATTCGACTCCGCGGGATGACACGATCCGGAGGACATCATCCTGCGAAAACATAATAAAAGTCCGAAATCAAGATACCGCATGAGTGGTGGGCCGCTGCTCCCGCCGCTTCCGCCGTTCATCGGCGACGCCGCGTCTTGCGGAAACGGTCTTTTCATGGTGCAATGCCGGCCTGACAACGGGGTGGGAGACGGCAGGAACGGTTGCGGCGACGGGGAACGTCGCCGGCTGACGGGAGGCTGCCCGTGCGCATCGGATTCGGACTCGACCGCCATCGCCTGGTTCCCGGCTCGCGCTGCGTGCTGGGCGGCGTCCATTTTCCCGACTGTCCCGTCGGGCCGCACGGGCCAGCACTTTCCCGACACGGATCCGCAATACGCCGACGCCGACAGCCTCGACCTGCTGGCGCGCGCCTGCGCCGCCGTCCTGGTCGCGGGCTGGCGGATCGGGAACGTCGACGTGACGGTGATGACCGAGCGCCCGTACCTTGCCGATCATCGGTCGGCCATGGCCGCCAATCTGGCCGGCGTCCTGGGCGTCGAGCCCACCGCGGTGTCGGTCAAGGCCACGCGCGGCGAGGGGCTGGGACCGGAGGGTCGGGGCGAGGCCGTTACCGTGCACGCCGTCGCGCTTCTGCGGTCGTTGCAATAGAAAAGCATCTGGCTTCTCCGAGCGAATCGCGGTAGTTTGCCCGGCATGACGAACGACACCTTCTGGAATCAGTTGCGCGCCGGAGCGGGCGAGCGGTACAGCGGTTTCGGCCACCTGATGCCGTTCCGTGTCCAGGAGATCCTGCTGGTTGCCTCGATGTACGACGCCTTCACGCTCGAGGAAGGCGGCCGGCTGACCGAACTGCTGCTTTCCGAATACCGTGAACTCAATCTCAGCTTCGCACCACGCATCACCAAGGCCAGCAGCGGTCGGGAAGCGCTCGAGTTGCTGGAGGCCCGCCGGTTCGATCTGGTCGTGACCATGTCGCGTCTGGGCGACATCGCCGCGGCCGACCTGGCCTGCAAGGTGAAGGCCCGCGCGCCGGATCTGCCGGTCTACGTGCTGGTGCTCAACCCGCGCGAACTGCAGCACGTCCAGACCGAATGCTCGGCGGGGCACATCAACCGGGTCTTCCTGTGGAACGGCGACGTGCGCCTGCTGCTGGCCGGCATCAAGAGCTGGGAGGACCAGCGCAACCTGCCGCACGACACGCGCTACGGCGATGTCCGCGCGATCCTGCTGATCGAGGACTCGGTGCGGTTCTACTCGGTGTACCTGCCAATGATCTACACGGAGCTGGTGCGGCAGACCCAGAAACTCATGGCCGAGGGCATCAATCTGAGTCACCGCCTGCTGCGCATGCGCGCCCGGCCGAAGATCCTGCTGGCGACGTCCTTCGAGGAGGCGTGGAACTGGTACGAGCGGTACCAGGAGTCTATGCTCGGGGTGATCTCAGACGGTTGTTTCCCGTGGGCGGGCGAGCCTGTCGAGAGCGCGGGCGTGTCGTTCATTCGCCAGATCAAGGCCCAGGATCCGCACATGCCGGCGGTCCTGCAGTCCACCAACCAGGCGCTGCAGCAGGAGGCGTTGAAGGTCGGCGCCGGATTCATCAACAAGAGCTCGCCGCGGCTGCTGCAGGATCTGCGGCACTTCATGGCCGACAACTTCGGCTTCGGCGACTTCGTCTTCCGCCTGCCCGGCGGGCGCGAGATGGGGCGGGCGCGGGATCTGCGCGAGATGGTGCGTGTCCTGCAGGAGGTCCCGGACGAATCGGTGATGCACCACGCCAGCGAGGACCATTTCTCGACCTGGCTGCGCGCCCGCACCGAGTTCGCGCTGGCGGCCATGCTGCGCCCGCGCAAGCCGGATGAGTTCGGCAGCGCGGCCGAGCTGCGCGCCTGGCTGGTCGATTGCCTGCAGCGGTTTCGCGCCGAGTCCCAGCGCGGGATCGTGGTCGACTTCTCGCGGAACCAGTTCGACGCCAGCAGCGACTTCATGAGGATCGGCGGCGGATCGCTCGGCGGCAAGGCCCGCGGTCTGGCGTTCATGAACGCATTGCTGAATCGCTACAACGTGTCCGAACGATTCGACGGCGTTACGGTCGCGGTGCCGCCGACGGCGGTCGTGGCCACCGATGTCTACGACGATTTCCTCGATCGCAACCGCCTGCGCGAGCGCGTGCTCGAGGGCGGGCTGACCGATGACGAGGTCGTGCGTTTGTTCCTGGACAACCGGCTGCCCGAGGACGTGGTCGAGGATCTGCGGACGTTCCTGTCGGAGGTGCGTTACCCGATCGCGGTGCGGTCGTCGAGTCTGCTGGAGGACAGCCAGTTCCAGCCGTTCGCGGGTGTGTATTCCACGTACATGCTGCCCAACAGTCACGCGGATATCGACGTGCGCCTGGACCATCTCTGCGATGCGATCAAGCTGGTCTACGCGTCGGTCTTCCACCAGAGCGCGCGCGCGTATCTGGATGCGTCCGGCAGCCGGGTGGAGGAGGAGAAGATGGCGGTGGTGCTCCAGGAGGTCGTCGGCCGATTGCACGAGCACTACGTCTATCCCGATTTCGCGGGCGTGGCGCATTCCACGGATTTCTATCCCGCGGCGGGTAACGCGTCGGAGGACGGCGTGGTCTGCGCGGGACTGGGCCTCGGCCGGATCGTGGTCGAGGGCGGCAACGTGCTGCGCTTCAACCCGCGACAGCCGCGCAAGCTGATGCAGTTCGGGACCATCGGCGACTGGCTCAAGGGCAGCCAGCGGAATTTCTTCGCCGTCGATGTGTCGCACGCCGAAGCGTACCCGCAGGCCAGCGAGACCTACAACGTCGTGAAGCTGGATCTCGCCGACGCCGAGCGCCACGGGACCCTCGACGCGGTCGGGAGCACCTACTCGGCCGCGAATCAGGCCATCTACGACGGGCTCGGGCGCGACGGTCCGCGCGTGGTGAGTTTCGCCCACGTCCTGAAGTCCGACCTCTTCCCCCTGGCCGACGTGCTCGGGTTCCTGCTCGAGCTGGGGCGCAACACCATGAGTGCGGCGGTCGAGATCGAGTGGGCGGTGACGTTGTCGCAATCACCGGACCAGCCGCACCGATTCGGTTTCCTGCAGATCCGGCCGCTCGCCCTGGCGACCAACGGCGTCGAGGTCGCGCGCGAGGATCTGGACGACCCGCAGGTTTTGATCTCGACCGAGATCGCGCTGGGCAACGGTCGCTACAGCGATCTGCACGACATCGTTTATGTGCCGCCGTCGTTGTTCGATCGCGGCGTGACCGTGGCCATCGCCGCCGAGGTCGCCGCGATCAACGTCCGATTGAAGCAGGCGGGCCGGCCGTTCATACGCGTCGGGCCGGGACGATGGGGCAGCAGTGACCGGTGGCTCGGAATCCCCGTGCGCTGGGAGCAGATCGCGGGCGCCAGCGTGATCATCGAGACCGACTTGCCGGACTTCAAGGTCACGCCCAGCGAGGGCACGCATTTCTTCCAGAACCTGACCAGTTTTCAGGTGGGATATTTGACCGTGAACCACGGCCGACCGCACACGACATGCCGCTGGGAATGGTTCGATGAGCAGCCGGCGGAGTGGGAGGGGGAGTTCGTCAGACACGTCCGTTTGGCGGAACCGCTGGAAGTTCTGGTCGATGGGAAGAGTCGGCGTGGATTGGTCCGATATGCGTGAAGTGGAATAAGACAATCTAATATCCCGTTCGAACTTGGCAAAGAATAAACATGTGCTTGACTGGCATGCCCTCCACCTCGGTTGTTTGTCTGAACTTCACTCTGAAAGGGGGCCGCCATGGCGACCAGCACGTCCTACAATCCGTTCGAAATGGCCCGTACCCAGTTCGACAAGATCGCTGATCTGATCGGTCTCGATGGTGGGACCCGCGAGCTGCTGCGCAGCCCGCTTCGCGAGTATCACTTCAGCATCCCCGTGCGCCTGGATGACGGGAAGATCAAGGTCTTCCAGGGATTCCGGATCCAGCACAACGACGCCCGTGGTCCCGCGAAGGGCGGCATCCGCTTCCATCCGCAAGAGACCGTGGACACCGTCCGTGCTCTGTCGATGTGGATGACGTGGAAGTGCGCCGTGGTCGACATCCCTCTGGGTGGCGGCAAGGGCGGGGTCATCTGCGATCCCCATCACCTGAGCATGCGCGAGCAGGAAGCCATCTGCCGCGGCTTCATGCGTCAGATCTCCAAGAACGTCGGCCCCGTTTCCGACGTGCCCGCGCCCGACGTGATGACCAGCCCGCAGCACATGGTCTGGATGTTGGACGAGTACGAGATGCTGACCGGCGGCCATTACCCCGGCATGATCACCGGCAAGCCCGTGGGCATGGGCGGCTCTCTCGGTCGCACGCAGGCTACCGGCTACGGCGTGATCTACTGCCTGCGCGAAGCGTTGCGTGAGCACGATCTGGCGCCCGAGGCCACCACGGCCAGCGTTCAGGGCTTCGGCAACGTCGCGCAGTACGCCATCGAGCTGTACACCCAGCTCGGCGGCAAGGTGATCTGCGTTTCGAGCTGGGACCAGGAAGACCAGAAGTCTTACTGCTTCAAGCGCGATTCGGGCATCGACATGACCGAACTGCAGGGTATCGCGGACAAGTTCGGCGGCATCAACAAGGTCAAGGCCAAGGAACTGGGCTACGAGGTGTTGCCCGGTGCGGTGTGGATCGAGCAGGATGTCGACATCCTCATTCCGGCCGCTCTGGAAAACCAGATCAACGCCGAGACCGTCAACAAGATCAGCCCGAAGGTCAAGATCCTCGTCGAGGGCGCCAACGGCCCGACGACGCCCGAGGCCGACGTCGTGATCGAGGAGCGGGGCATCTTCGTGATTCCCGATTACCTCGCGAACGCCGGCGGCGTGACCTGCAGCTACTTCGAGCAGGTCCAGTGCAACATGAACTACTTCTGGGAAATGGACGAGGTCCTGGGTAAACTGGATCTCAAGATGACGTCCGCCTACCGTGCTGTCAGCGAGTTGGCCCGCAAGCGCAAGCTCTACATGCGTGACGCGGCCTACGTCGTTGCCATCAACAGGGTGGCCGAGGCCTGCCGCACCCGCGGCTGGGTCTAGCGTAGAACCGGCGGGTCCGGCTGTCGGCCGGACCCGCCGACCCCCGTTCAGGAGGTCGGCGATGGCGGGCTCGCAGCTTCCGGTCTTCCGACGGCGGCTCCTGGACGCGACCTCCGGCCCCACGCGCATCGGCGCCGGCGCACTCGGCGGCAAGGCGACCGGCCTGGTCCAGCTGCGCGAGGACGTGATCGGCCGCCTCGATTCCACCGCCACCGCCGGGTTCACGGTCGATGTCCCGCGGATGACCGTGGTAACCACCGACGTCTTCGATTTCTTCCTCGATCTCAACGACCTGCGCCACGTGGACTGGGACACGCTGTCCGACCGCGCCATCGCCGCGCTGTTCCAGGGTACGCATCTGCCGGCGGCCTGCCTCGGAGACCTGCGGTCGCTCACCGAGGAGATCCACCAGCCGCTGGCGATCCGCTCGTCGAGCCTGCTCGAGGACGCGCTCGACCATCCGTTCGCCGGCGTGTACGCCACGAAGATGATCCCCAACCGGCTGCTGGATCCCGGCCGGCGTTTCGCGCAACTCGACGCCGCCGTCAAGTTCGTCTATGCGTCCACCTTCTTCGCCGCCGCGCGCGACTATCGACGCGCCGCCGGTGTCGCGGACCGGCCCGAGTCGATGGCCGTCGTCGTGCAGGAGGTCATGGGGTTGCGGCACGGCGACCGTTTCTACCCCGACATCGCCGGCGTGGCGCGTTCGTGGAATCCCTACCCAATGGGTCGTTCCAAGCCCGAGGACGGCGTGATCAACTTGGCCCTGGGACTGGGCAAGCAGATCGTCGACGGCGGCCTGAGCTGGACCTACGCGCCGACGCGCCCCAAGGCGCCGCCGCCGGCGGCCGGTCCGTCCGACCTGCTCCGCAACAGCCAGACCACGTTCTGGTCGGTCAACATGGGGCCGCCGCCGATGCCCGATCCGTTGCGGGAGGAGGAGTATCTCGTCCGCAACGACCTGACCGTGGCCGAGGCCGACGGCGTGCTGGCTCTTCTGGCCTCGACTCTCGACGGCCGTTCGGGCCGCCTGCGTCCGGGCGTCCAGGACGCCGGTCCGCGGCTGCTTGATTTCGCGCCGCTGCTGCAGCACCGGATCCTGCCCCTGAACGATGTGCTGCGCCGGGTCCTGGCTGCGGCCGAGGATGTGGCCGGCCAGGCCGTGGAACTGGAATTCGCCGTCACGTTGAAGCCGCAGGGCACGCCCCGGATCGGCCTGCTGCAGATGCGACCCATGGCCGTGGCCGAGGGCGAGGTCACCGTCGCGGACGAGGACTTCGCCGCGCCCGGGCTGCTGATGGCCAGCGAGCACGTGCTCGGCAACGGCGAACGCGAGGATCTCGCCGACGTGGTCTACGTGCGTCCCGAGGCGTTCGAGGCGCGCTATTCGCGGCGTATCGCCGACGAACTCGGCACCTTCAACCGCCGGTTGGTGACCGAGGAGCGGCCCTATCTTCTCGTCGGATTCGGCGGCGCGTGCGCCATCGTCGAGGCCACGCTGCCGGGCATGGAGCCAGAGCTCAGCCAGGGTTCTCATTTCTTCCACATCCAGAACGGGTCGAGTATCCTCTATCTCTCGGTTCCCCATCGGGGGCCGTATCCGATCCGGTGGGAGTATCTCGACGCCCTGCCGGCCGAACACGAGACCGAACTGGTTCGCCACGTTCGCCTGCCGCACCCGTTGACGGTGCGGGTGGACGGTCGCGGCGGGCGTGGAGTGGTGATCCTTCATGACGACTGAGAACGAGGAACGCCCCCTGTTCAACGCCTTGCGTGAGCGCGCCAAGGAACTCAACTGCGTCTACGAGATCGAGAGCATGCTGACGCAGGAGGACCAGCCGGTCGCAAAGATCCTGCAGGACGTCGCCGAACTCCTGCCGACGGGAATGCAGTACGTCGAGATCTGCGCCGTCTCCATCGAGCTGGACGGGCAGGCGTGCCACGGCGCCGGTTTCCGGCCCACGCCGTGGATCATGGAAGCGCCGATCATGGTCCAGGGCGAAGGTGTCGGCCGGATCCTGGTCTGCTATCTCGAGGAGCGCCCGACCGAGGATCTGGGACCGTTTCTGGGCGAGGAACTGCGCCTGTTGAAGAGCATCGCCGACCGCCTCGGCCACTATCTCCTCTACCAACGCGTCCGCAAGCTCTGGCACCGGATGGACGCCATGTCCGGTCCGGAGGAGCGTCACACGGAGGCCGGCTGGCAGATCGTGTTGCAGATGCTCAAGGACACCGACCCGAAGCTCGCCGCGCGCGTCGGACGCAAGATGTTGAACCATCTCTGCGCTCTGGGAATCGAGGAGGCGCAGGACGTGCTCCAGCAGATGGAGCCGGTCGAGAGCGAGGGTCGCGAGAATGCGCCGATCCTGAGGCTGGAGATGGACGAGGTGGCGCTGCCGGGACGGCCGTTCGAGCTGGCGGCCAAGCACGTGCCCGACGAGGAGATCCTGGCCCGCATCCAGAAGTGGATGCAGGAGGACCGCGCGAGCTTCCTGTTCAAGGTGATCAACAGCCCGCGCAGTTCGGTGGGCGACATCGCCGACGCCATGCATCGTCTCGAACACGTCCAGGCCGACGGCATGCCGATGTCCGAGAGTTCGTGCAAGAGCGTGCGCGTGATGCTCACGCACCGGTTGCTGACCGAGCAGCTGGAGTTCAACCAGGTCGCACGCGAGGTCGTGCGGATCGCCGATTTCCGCGACGTTCTCGAACGCGTCGTCATGCCCGCCGAATCACACGGCAAGCTGGGCGGCAAGGCGGCGGGCCTGCTGCTGGCGTACTGGATCCTCTCGCGCAGCGACGAGCCCGGTCTGGCCTCGATGAAGATGCCGCGGACCTGGTACGTGGCCAGCGACGCGGTCCTGGATTTCATCAGCTACAACGACCTCGAAGACGTCTGGGAGCAGAAGTTCAAGGATACGAGCACCATCCGCCGCGAGTATCCCAACATCATCCAGCTCTTCAAAAATTCCACCTTCCCGCCCGACCTCGTCAAGAAACTGTCGCTGGCGCTCGACGACTTCGGTGAGGCGCCGCTGGTGGTGCGGAGTTCGTCGCTTCTGGAGGATCGGCTGGGGTCGGCCTTTTCGGGCAAGTACAAGAGCCTGTTCCTGGCCAATCAGGGCGACAAGGAGGCGCGGCTCGCAGCGTTGCTCGACGCCATCGCGGAGATCTACGCCTCGCTGCTCGGCCCCGATCCCATCGAGTACCGGCGGGACCGCGGCCTCCTCGAATTCGACGAGCAGATGGGCATCCTGATCCAGGAGGTGGTCGGCCGCCGTGTCGGGCGCTACTGGCTGCCGTCGTTCGCCGGCGTGGCGTTCAGCCGCAACGAGTTCCGCTGGTCGCCGCGCATCCGGCGCGAGGACGGCCTGGTGCGTGTCGTGCCCGGGCTCGGTACGCGCGCCGTGGATCGCGTGGGGGAAGACTACCCGACCCTGCTGGTCCCCGGCCAACCGGGCTTGCGCGCCAATGTGGTCACCGAGGAAATGGTCCGCTACAGCGCCAGCAAGATCGACGTCCTCAACATCGAGGCCAACCGTTTCGAGACCCTCGACATCCAGGACCTCATGATCGCCTGCGACGGTGATTTCCCGATGCTCGAGCAGGTCTTCTCGGTTCACTCCCGCGACATGCTGCGCAAGCCGGTGCCGCTGCTCTTCGACCCGACGGAGCACGAGGTCGTCACGACCTTCAACGGACTGGTGGAGGACTCGCCGTTCCTGCAGAACATGAAAACCATGCTCACCGTGCTCGAGGCGGCGATGAACACGCCGGTGGACGTCGAGTTCGCCCACGACGGCAAGGATTTCTATCTGCTGCAGTGCCGTCCCCAGAGTCAGGGCCGCGATGTCGCGCCGTCGCCGATCCCGCAGGATATCCCTGCGGCGGATCTCGTCTTCGATTCCCACCGCCACGTCTCCAACGGCCACGTTCCGGACCTGACGCACGTGGTCTTCGTCGACCCCGCCGCCTACGCCGCGTTGCCCGACGAGGCCAGCCTGCGCAAGATCGCCCGCGTGGTCGGCCGCCTCAACGGAGTGCTGCCCAAGCGGCAGTTCGTGCTCATGGGGCCCGGCCGTTGGGGCAGTCGCGGAGACCTCAAGCTGGGCGTCAACGTCACCTACGCCGACATCTGCAACACGGCGCTGCTGGTGGAGGTGGCCTGGGGCAAGGGCAAGACCATGCCCGACCTGTCCTTCGGGACGCATTTCTTCCAGGACCTCGTGGAGTCGCGCATCCGCTACCTGCCGTTGTACCCTGAGGACGGGAACACCGTTTTCCGCGAGTCGTTCTTTCGCGAGGGGCCGAACCTGCTCGCCGAACTGGTCCCCGAGTACGCCCGATTCGCCGGCTGCGTCCGCGTTCTCGACGTGCCCCGCTTCAGCGGCGGCCGGATCCTGCGCGTGCTGCTGAACGCGGACCTGGAACGGGCCGTCGCCTTCCTGGCCGACCCGGATTCGGCGCCCGAACACAAAGAGACCATGCCCGGCGCGGAGACGCCGCCGCAGGAGCGCCACTGGTTCTGGCGGCTGCGGATGGCCGAGAAGATCGCCGCGGAGATGGACGCCGAGGCGCTCGGCGTGGTCGGCTTCTATGTCTTCGGTTCCACCAAGAACGCGACCGCCGGTCCGGGCAGCGACATCGATCTGCTCGTGCACTTCCGCGGCAACCCGCGGCAACGCGAGCAACTGCTGGCCTGGCTCGACGGCTGGAGCCGCTGTCTCGGCGAGATGAACTACCTCGACACCGGCGTGCGCAGCGAGAAACTGCTCGACGTGCACCTGATCACCGACGAGGACATCGAGCGCAAGAGCAGTTGGGCGACCAAGATCGGCGCGGTGACCGACGCTGCGCGCGAGTTGCCGCTGGGCCGGGCGAAAAGCTAGACCGGTGGCAGGAGTCTCCGCTCCGCTTGCCCCGGCGCCGCGGGATCCACCGTCACCAGACTCAGTTCGGGGCCGTCGTGGCAGCCGGAGAGGCACCACGTCGGCCCCAGTTGCTGTTTCCAGGTTCCGGTCAATCGGGCGGACTCGTGGACGTGGCCGTGGAGCGTCATTCGAGGTCCGTGCGCCTCGATGAAGCGGCGCAGCGCGATGCTGCCGACGTGGACGTCCAGCGGGACGTGATCGACCATCTTGCCGTCGAGCGCCGCGCGGTCGAGGTCGGTGTCGTACGGCGGGGCGTGGCAGAGAAGGACGGCGCGGTCGAGGTCGCGATCCGCGGCGAGTCGGGCGAAGTCGTCGGCGATGTTCGCCAGCCGGCGCTCGCGGGTTGAGATGGGCACGCTCACGGCGCCGTCCTCGGGCGCCACGCAGCCGGGGTCCACGAAACGGCTGACGTCGTAGCGTTCCCAGTCCTTGAGCCGGAACGGCGTCGGCGGCACCCACGGGTAGCCGAGCACCGGCGTGCCGTCAACCTCGGTCCAGCGACCGGGCAGATATTCCCACAGTCCGCTGTCCTGCAACGCGAGCCATTCGGGTTCGAGCGCGCGGACGTCGTCGTTGCCGGGGATGACGAGGATCCGCGGGTATCGGTCGCCGAGGCGGCGGCGCATGTCTTCGAGCGCGGGAACGACGATGTCGGCCAGGATGTCCGGCGCCGGGGCGAACGCCGGCGGCATGAGGTCGCCGCCGAGCAGGACGCAGCGGGGGCGGGCGTCCAGGATGGCCTGGAAGAGCGCGCGGTAGCGGCCCGGTTGTCCGTGGAGGTCCGACGAGAAGAACCAGGTCATGCCACTCTCCGGATCAGAAGCGCCAGGCCAGTCCCAGGACCGGACCGGACGGTGTCGTGGTGACCTCGGGCCTTGGGCCTCCGTGGTCCTCGTGCAGGCGGACCACGCAACGCGCCACCGCCGTGCCGAAAGCCGCCGACAGCAGGACGTCGCTGGGCCAGTGCGACCGGCTCTCGATACGCTGGATGCCGACCGTTCCGGCAATGGCGTAGGCGCCGATCGTGAACCAGGTGCGATCCGCATGATACGACAGGACCGTGGCCAGTTGAAAGACGTTCAGCGAATGGCCGCTGGGGAAACTGGTCGCGTCGTCGTTGCCCCAGGATTGCGACCCCTGGTCCTGGTACGGTCTCGCGCGGCCGGCGAACGACTGCGTGACGTTCTTGGCCATGCCGGCGATGAAGTGCGACTCCAGGATCTCCGCGAAGATCCGCGTCATGCGGTCCTGGCCCGCCACGTAGCTGAGGGCGAGGCCGCCGAAGTAGTACTTGTTCATCACACCCATGTGACCGAGCGGCTCGAAGAACTCGCCCGCCTCATAAATCCATTTCAGGCCGAAGGTGTCGCGGCTGTCCCGGACGACGTCGAGGATGTCTTCGTCGTTGGCGTAGACGAGGACGCCGGCGGCGGCGATGCCGCCCCACACGAGCGCCTGCCGTGTCGTGGCGCGCAGGGGCGCGGTCGCGATGTAGGCGGTGTCGACGAGGAACGTTCGTCCGACGCCGTAGAGGTCTTCCGGCAGATCCGCCGGTGCGGGGAGCGCGGGCGCAGCGTGCAGGGCCTGCAGGAAAAGCAGGAGCAGCAGGTGTCGGCGCATGATGAGGCCTTTCGCGGCTCTGGTGACGTCGAGTCACGGATCGACTCATGATAATCGGTCGCCGGTCGCGACGCATACGGCGAAATCACCTCATTCCGATTGCCGATTTAGGTTTGCGTTCATTATTGCATCGACTATTTTGATTGGCGATGCATGAGAACTGGACCGACACTCCAGTTTTCTGTCTCGCGGGTGCTCACCAGAAGGAGAATCGAAAATGGCCCAGAACGTTGCCCAGTTCATGGACGCCCTCAAGGCCAAGAATCCGGCCGAGCCTGAGTTCCACCAGGCTGTGGAGGAAGTTGTCGAGTCTCTCTGGCCGGTACTGGACAAACGTCCCGAGTACCGGACCGCGAAAGTCCTCGAGCGGATCGTCGAACCCGAGCGCGTGATCCTGTTCCGCGTGCCGTGGGTCGACGACGCCGGCGACATCCAGGTCAACCGTGGTTTCCGCATCGAGATGAACAGCGCCATCGGTCCCTACAAGGGCGGGCTCCGCTTTCATCCCAGCGTGAACCTCGGCATCCTCAAGTTCTTGGCCTTCGAGCAGGTCTTCAAGAACAGCC